>NZ_JAVGCZ010000022.1:0-43673 GCF_052928425.1 Glutamicibacter sp. BSL13 | reverse complement strand
CACCGATTTCGCCACCGCCCCGGGCACCGGGGCCTCCGGGGGACTGGGGGCCGGCCTGGCCGCCGTTGGGGCCAGCCTGCTGCCGCGCTTTGAGGCCTTGCTGGACTCCGGGCTGGCGGGAATCGACCTGGACGGGCTGCTGCGCGGGGCGGACCTGGTGATCACCGCAGAAGGGGCGATCGACTTCCAGACCCCGCGCGGCAAGGTGCCGGCCGAGGTGGCCCGGCGCGCGGCCCTGCACGGCGTGCCGGTGGTGGCGCTGGCCGGCACCCTGGGCCGCGGCTGCCGCGACGTACACGATATCGGCATTGATGCCATCGCCTCGATCGTGCCGATTCCCATGACGCTGCGCGAAGCCGTTGACGACGGGGAGCGCCTGCTGGTTGAAGCGGCCGAACGCTTCATGCGCACCATCATCCTTGGCGCCTCCATGGCCGCGGCCCGGCTAAGTGCGCGCGACGCCTGGTAACTTGCTAGCTGACGCGAGGAACCGTTCCTGAAGGAAACGCTTCCTCGCTCAGAAATCAGGTCGACCCTTGAAAGCCGTGTAGCAGTCGAAAGGAACAGATAACTGCCTGCTGTGTCGGCTGGAAGCAAAGAATTAGCAGGATCTCCGGTCTCGGATTTTTTGGCCCCAGACCGGAGGTCGGCTACCGCAAATAGGCGTTCAAAAGGGGCCCTCGTATACATGTGCACCCTTGTCTGTCGGGGCCGTCGACTAGGGTGCTGTCATGGATTCAACTCGATGGCAGTATCAGGATCGCCAAACATCATCACTCCAGGAGCAGCGACGAAAAGTTGCGCAGGCTGTATCGAGCGTTGGCCGTGCGGAATTCACCGGCGAAGTTGTTGGCAAAGTAAGTACCTATGGCTCCACTAGCTATCTCACCCTAAGGGACGAGAAGACGGATATCCGGCTGAAAGCCCACTCTTCTTTACTGCCAGCCGGAACGGCAGAGGGATCTGTACTACAGGTCAACGCGCGACCAGAGTACGATCCTTCGCAACGGATCCCTGAGTGGATAGTGGGCTCGAACGAATCGCAAGAGACAAATCGAATTCCGGTACGGAAAATCTCAGCCAAGGGGCCTATCGCCCGCTATCGGGAATCAGTTTCACGGCACTTTAACCTACCGGCCAAACCCAACACTAAGATTTCTCTCAGCGGGATTAATCAAGAGGTTTTGCGGATACGGCTACTGTGCGGTTACCACTCGCAGGTGTTAGACGATTTTAGAAATGCAGTAGGTGTGGCAGCAGACACACGCATAGAAATAGTGCAGGAGGTCACCGGAGTACAGGGGGATCATGCAATAGACCGAATAGCAAAGGCCATCAGTTCGGAAAACAACCGAACCAGCTCAGAAGCGGCTGACATGATCGTGATTCTCCGGGGTGGCGGCTTTGATTCAGATTTCCTAATCTTTGATGATGCGCAAATGATCGACGCGATCGCTAAAAGTAAAATTCCGGTTGCTACCGCAATTGGTCACAGTCAGCATGTTCCACTTGCTGCATTAGCTGCCGCCGTCAGTTTCGACACGCCGAGTACAGCGGGTAAGGAAATACGGAGCTTCAACTTTCGACAGGCCCGCAAGGATCGTCCTTCTTACCCGGACCTCGTCAGCGACAACGAGCGTCTCACGAAAACGGTGAGGCGGCTGGAAGAACTGAACAGAATTGACAAAAACTCACTGGCCGAAAAAGACGGCATGCTGGAGCGAATCACGGCCCGGGAGCAAGAGTTAAGCTTGCAACTCCAACGCTCGCATGATGCCCTCGATATTTTTTCAACGCAGGTGTTTAGCAAGACACAGGACTCCGCATTAGATACTGTGCGGCTCAAGGCTGTAAAGAACGGACTATGGTGGACCTTGTGGACAGTACTTTTGGCATCCGCAGCAGTTCTAGGAAGCCCACTGACGACCATGGAAGTTATGTGGTTGAGTGCTGCTCCCGCCGGCTGGGCAATGTTTACGTTCAGCGGAGGAGCGAGAGCCGCGAAATGGCTTCGAATCCATCAAGCGCAAATGCACACAGCGCAGGGTAGAGACCGAGCCATTCGACTGCTATCAAGGGCAACGGCACCAAGACATATTCGTCGAGCACTGCGCAACCGATAGCTATCGATGGCCATCGGACAGAGCGGTGAATCGCTTGAATTTGGGTCGAAACGGTAAATGAATCGAAGTACTCCTTCACGGCGCGCCGCACAGTAAGTGTTGTGGGTGACTGCGACTTTTTGCAATTCCCGGTACGCTTATATGTGGGTCTCCAGGTTGTACCGGAACCCATGATGAAAAATATCTCCCAAGACTGCGACACCGTAGGTCCCGACCGCTTCTAGATCGCGGTCCTCGGTAGTGGCTTTCGCTTTGGAACGCACCGAAGCGCGAGTCTCGATCGAAGACCAGATCTGGGTAGGGCTACACGGTTCGCCATGTCCCAAGCATTGGGAGCGACCGAAAGGAGCACCCCCTTAATGGAGGGTCCAGAAATCCAATTTGCCGAGGCAGTCATTGACAATGGCCGCTTCGGACAGCGCACCATCCGCTTCGAGACCGGCCGCCTGGCCAAGCAGGCCGCTGGTTCGGCAATGGTCTACATTGACGAAGAAACCGCACTGCTTTCGGCCACCACTGCCGGCAAGCACCCGCGTGAGGGCTTCGACTTCTTCCCGCTGACCGTGGACGTCGAGGAGCGCATGTACGCTGCCGGCCGCATCCCGGGCAGCTTCTTCCGTCGTGAAGGCCGTCCCTCGACCGAGGCCATCCTGGCCTGCCGCCTGATGGACCGCCCGCTGCGTCCGGCCTTCGTCAAGGGCCTGCGCAACGAGGTCCAGGTAGTCGTCACCGTCATGGCCATCCACCCGGATGAGCTCTACGACGTGGTCGCCATCAACGCCTCCTCCATGTCCACCCAGCTCTCCGGTCTGCCGTTCTCCGGCCCGATCGGTGGCGTACGCGTGGCCCTGGTTGACGACGGCAACGGCCCGCAGTGGGTTGCCTTCCCGCGCCACTCCGAGCTGAAGAACGCCGTGTTCAACATGGTGGTTGCCGGCCGTATCGCCGGTGACGATGTCGCCATCATGATGGTCGAGGCCGAAGCCACCGACCACGCCTGGGAACTGATCAACGAGCGCGGTGCCCAGGCCCCGACCGAAGAGGTCGTCGCCGAGGGTCTGGAGGCTGCCAAGCCGTTCATCAAGGTGCTGTGCGAGGCCCAGGCCGACCTGGCCTCCCGCGCCGCCAAGGAAACCGTTGAGTTCCCGATCTTCCGCGACTACGAGGAAGACGTGTTCGCAGCCGTCGAGGCCAAGGCCACTTCCAAGCTGACCGAGATCTACCAGATTGCCGGCAAGCAGGACCGCGACAACGCGGCATCGGCCTACAAGGAAGAGATCGTCGCCGAACTGTCGGGCGAAGGCGCAGAATTCGCCGATCGTGCCGGGGAAATCTCCAAGGCCTTTGGCGCCGTCACCAAGCAGGTGGTGCGCCAGCGCATCCTGACCGACCAGGTGCGCATGGACGGGCGCGGTCTGGCCGACATCCGTCAGCTCTCGGCCGAGGTCGAGGTGCTGCCGCGTGTTCACGGTTCGGCCATCTTCGAGCGCGGCGAAACCCAGATCATGGGCGTGACCACCTTGAACATGCTGAAGATGGAGCAGCAGATCGACTCGCTGAGCCCGGTCACCTCCAAGCGCTACATGCACAACTACAACTTCCCGCCGTACTCGACCGGTGAAACCGGCCGCGTCGGTTCGCCCAAGCGCCGCGAAATCGGCCACGGTGCCCTGGCCGAGCGTGCGCTCGTGCCGGTGCTGCCGTCGCGCGAGGAGTTCCCGTACGCGATCCGCCAGGTCTCCGAGGCGCTGGGCTCCAACGGCTCGACCTCGATGGGTTCGGTCTGCGCCTCGACCCTGTCGCTGCTGAACGCCGGTGTGCCGCTGAAGGCACCGGTGGCCGGTATCGCCATGGGCCTGGTCTCGGACACCGTGGACGGGGAAACCCGCTACGCCGCCCTGACCGACATCCTGGGCGCCGAAGACGCCATGGGTGACATGGACTTCAAGGTGGCCGGTACTTCCGAGTTCATCACCGCGATCCAGCTGGACACCAAGCTGGACGGCCTGCCGGCCTCCGTGCTGGGCGCCGCACTGACCCAGGCCCGCGAAGCGCGCCTGCACATCCTGAACGTGCTCAACCAGGCCATCGACACCCCGGATGAGCTCAGCGTCAACGCGCCGCGCATCATCTCGGTGAAGATCCCGGTTGACAAGATCGGCGAGGTCATCGGCCCCAAGGGCAAGATGATCAACCAGATCCAGGAAGACACCGGCGCGGACATCTCCATCGAGGACGACGGCACCGTGCTGATCGGCGCCACCGACGGCACCGCCGCCGAGGCTGCCCGTTCGGCGATCAACGCGATCGCCAACCCGCAGGTTCCCGAGGTGGGCGAACGCTACCTGGGCACCGTCGTGAAGCTGACCACCTTCGGTGCGTTCGTTTCGCTGACCCCGGGCAAGGACGGTCTGCTGCACATCTCCGAGCTGCGCAAGATCAACGACGGCAAGCGCGTCGAAGATGTTGAGGACGTTGTCTCGGTGGGTCAGAAGATCCAGGTTGAGATCACCAAGATTGATGACCGCGGCAAGCTCTCGCTCGCCCCGGTCGTGGAGGAAGAGGCACTGGCTTCGGCCGAGTAAGCTTCCCACTTCATTACGCCAGGCCCTGGCCCGCTACTTGCGGGCCAGGGCCTGGCGTTTAATGGTGGCGCTGAGCCGAAGGATAACAAGGAGATTGAGCAGCAGTGCCCGCGTCGGGAGGAAAGCCAGGGAAGGGCGCGTAGCTCCGAGACGGGCTACGATCATCTGATGACAAACAAAAAAATGCCATCGATTCCGTCCACGGAGTTCGTGCTCACCAGCGGAGATGGCCTAGAGCGTACAGGTCTGGTCGTCTCGGGTTTGGGCACGGTGCTGGGCATCCTGTTGTTGGTAACCTCCGGCTCCCCGGTGCTGCTGGGGCTAATTCCCATTGGACTGCTGCTGATGATCACCGGCTATACCAAAAAGTCTTCAACCGCGAACGTAGCCGCGTTCATTTTGGAAATGGAACGGTTCGAAGCCAGCCATGCAACTGATGGACGCACGCACCAGCCACCGGCAGCAGTCGAATAACCCTCGGGCCGCTCACCCACGCCTCGTCCCGTGCAGACAGAGGGTCCTAGAAGATCTTCTTGCGGAATCCCAGGCCCTTGCCGAGGCGAATACTGAGATTGCCGCGGGAAGACAGGGTAAACGGGCCGGCCTTCTTGGAAACAGATGGTCCGGACTTGTACACGTTCAACGTCAGACCCTTACCGAGCTTCTTACGTTTGCGAAAGACAAAGCCCACAGCAATCCCCGCCTTAAATCGATGTATACCGACACCATCAGCGTACGTCGCTGGTGGCAAAGAGGCGAGGGCTGAGCTGCAAATTCAACTTTGGGCGGGAAGCTAACCGACCAAAGCGCCATCGTTCAGGTGCTGTTCCCAGAACGTACGCAGTTGTGCGCTCTTACGGGCCACCACAGCCAACCAGTCTTCGATGGTGGTACTGCTGTCCGCGAAGTCTGAAGGCACCTTGAAGATCTGCAGCGGTACATTGAAGCGTTGGCAGATGCTGGCGTAGGCGTAGCCTTCCATGTCCACCAGGGCGGCACCCAACCCGGCGATGCGAGAGCGCTGATGATCATCACTGACGAAGACATCGCCGGTGGCCATGGTCAGTTGGTGTTCGGGAACGATGAGTTCACCCCTGGGGGCAAGCGGTTCAGTTTCCAAGGGAAAATCGTGCTGCAGCACCCTGGTCACCTGGTAGACAGTGTCCATGTCGGGGCGATCCGCACCGTCCGCGACAACCCCAGCGGTCCCGAGCACGACGACTCGTTGGAAATCGCCCTGGGCGAGTGCCCCGGCCAGCGCTGTTGCCGCGTTGATTTTCCCGATGCCAGTGACCAGATGTTCGACATCGCTGAATGCGGTAGCTTCTCCAGGATGGGCGAACACGTACAAGGACTTCTGGTCCGGCATGGATTTCCCTTCGTCTGTGGTCTCCGGGCGTGCGCCGCAGAGCATCCAATCCATTTTAGCGCCGACTAAAAACAGTCAGAACTGACGCAGTATTCCGATATCCACGAATCCTCGGTTCAACTGGGCGTTTATCGGCGTAGGCCAAGTAGCATAGGCTCAACTGTCGCACGCGAGAGGACCACAGGTGCTGTTGACCATTACTTTGGAGTCGAACCCGGAAACCGAGATCGATGCGACGGCACTGTCCCACTTGCTACGCAAGCATCCGGCGAAGGTCCAGTCCTTCAACCTGCCCGTCGGGCAGGCCCACATCTTGTACCCTGAGGTCTCAGCCCAGCTCACCACCGCGGCATTGCTGCTCGAAGTTGACCCCATCGGGCTGGTCCGCAACCGACGTTTCCGCGGCGATTCCGGCGTGCTGGACTACTACGTCAACGACCGGCCCTATGCCGCATCCAGCCTGATGTCTGTGGCGCTGGGAAAAGTACTTCGAAGTGCCATGACTGGCATGAGTGAAATGTACCCGGAATTGGCGCAGGCACCTTTGCCATTGAGGCTTGAATTGCCGGTGATTTCGGCTCGCGGAAATCAGCAGGAGGATTTGATTCAGCGGCTTTTTGAGCCACTGGGATGGTCGGTCGAAACTAGAATGCTTCCCTTGGATCCCAACTACGAGAATTGGGGCGCATCCAGGTATCACCACCTGAAGCTGGAGGGGCAGATCCGTCTTGATCACGCGCTGCGCCAACTCTATGTGCTGCTTCCGGTACTGGATGACTCGAAGCATTATTGGGTCAACGATGATGAAACCGAAAAGCTTGCCCGTCAGGGCGAAGGGTGGCTCGCTCAGCATCCGGAACGTGAATTGATCCTGCAGCGCTACCTCGCCCATCAAAAGGCTCTGGTCGGTCTGGCGCAGGAACAACTGACTGTCGCTTCTACGGAGCTCGGTGGGGAATCGGCAGATGACCTTCGGGAGTCCCCGGCCACCGGTCAAACGCCGTTGCGAGTACACCGCGCCAACACCGTTCTCAGCGTCCTCAAGGAATGCGGCGCACAAAGCGTGGTGGATGTGGGATGCGGTGCTGGAGCCTTGCTGCGTCGTCTGCAGCAGGACCGGTTCTTCACCCGCATTGTCGGCACTGATGTCTCGGTCCGCTCCCTGCAACAGGCAGCACGCAACCTTCAGCTGGAGGAGCGCTCTGACAGTGAACGAAGCCGTATCGACCTGCTGCACAGTTCGGTTCTCTACACCGATGAACGTTTGCGGAATCACGACGCACTCGTGCTGATGGAGGTCATTGAGCACATCGACCTGTCGCGGCTTCCAGCATTGGAGAACTCTGTCTTTGCCGAGGCATCTGCGGCGGTCGTGATCGTCACCACCCCAAATTCGGAATTCAATGAACTTTACCCACGGCTGGCGGCTGGCACGATGCGGCATGAGGATCACCGTTTTGAATGGACCCGCGAGCAGTTCGCGACGTGGTGCTCCGAGATCACTTCACGCTACGGCTACGCAGTGGAGATCCGGGGGATAGGCGATAACTCACCAAGAGCCGGAACACCAACCCAAATGGCAATCTTTCGAAAGGAGCAGGCATGAGTCGGTTATTGATCCCGGAGGTCGGCCTGGTTCTATTGATCGGTGCTTCAGGCTCTGGGAAGTCGCGCTTCGCTGCCGAACACTTTGGCAAGTTCGAGGTACTCTCCAGTGACTACTTTCGGGGACTGGTAGGTAATGACGAGACCGACCAATCGGTGACGGCCGCGGCCTTCGAAGCGCTGAACTTCGTGGCCGGCAAACGGCTGGAAGCGGGTTTGCTCACGGTGGTTGATGCGACCAGCGTGCAGCACTCGGCGCGCCAACAGCTGATTGAGGTCGCTCGCGCCCATGACGTGCTCGTCTCAGCCATCGTGTTGGATATGCCTTTGCGGCTGTGTCTCGAACGCAATGAGGCGCGGGTCGAGTATCGGGTTCCGCCCGCGGCCATCGAGCGCCAACATCAACAGCTGCGCAAGTCCTTGAAGGGTCTGCGCAAGGAAGGCTACGCGCGCCTTCATATTCTAAGTACTCCTGAGGAGGCTGCGCAGGCGACGGTCGTGCGGCACAAGCTGCTCAACGACTTCCGGGATCAGCATGGCCCCTTTGACGTCATTGGGGATGTGCACGGCTGTCTGGAAGAACTGGTTCTGCTGCTGCAGCGGCTGGGGTATCGGATTGGCCGCGACAAGCTGAACCGTCCGGTGGATGCGCTGCCGCCAGAGGGTCGCAGGGCGATCTTCGTCGGCGACTTGGTGGACCGCGGGCCGGATTCGGCCGGCGTGCTGCGGCTGGTGATGGGGATGTCCGCCTCCGGGCATGCCCTGGCGGTCCCGGGAAACCACGAAGACAAGCTGGTGCGGGCTCTGCGCGGGCGAAAGGTCAGCCTGGCTCATGGGCTGGAAGGAACCCTGCAGCAACTGGAAGCCGAGGGGCCCGACTTCAAGCGAGACGTGCTCGATTTTTGCTCCGGACTGGTTTCCCACATGGTGCTTGATGACGGAAACTTGGTCATCGCCCACGCCGGCCTGATCCAGCAGTACCAGGGCAGGGCCTCTGGTAGGGTCCGTGCGTTCGCCCTGTACGGCCAGGTGACCGGGGAGAAAGATGAGTATGGCCTGCCGGTGCGTTATCCGTGGGCCAGGGACTACCGCGGGCCGGCCACGGTGCTTTACGGGCACACGCCGGTGACCGAGGTGGCGTGGATCAACAACACCGCCTGCCTGGATACTGGCTGCGTCTTTGGAGGACAGCTCAGTGCCATGCGCTACCCGGAACGAGAAGTCGTCGCCGTGGATGCCCTCAGAGAACACAGCGAACCGATACGTCCGCTGGAGTCCCCACATGGGCCACAACGTGAACCTGGCGTTTTGTCCATGGAGGATGTCACCGGCCCGCTGCACTTGAAAGCCAAGGGGCTGGGCACCATCCGGATTCGCCAGGAGCAGGCTGCCGGGGCGCTGGAGACCATGAGCCGATTTGCCATTGACCCGCGCTGGTTGCGCTACCTGCCACCGACCATGGCTCCGGCGGAATCCTCCAAGAGTCCCGGGTACCTGGAGCACCCGACCGAAGCGTTCACCTATTTCCGCAAGCAGGGAATCACCACGGTGGTGTGCGAAGAGAAGCACATGGGATCCCGGGCGGTGCTATTGCTCAGCCGCAATCCCAAACGCTTTAACGCACCGGCTGAGTGGCTGGGGGCCCTGCATACCCGAACCGGGCGATCGTTTCTGGAGGGCGCCGCCGAGCGCGAGCTACTGCAACGGGCGCACCAGATCTGTGACGAGTCGGGGTTATGGGCGGAACTGGACACGGACTGGGTGATGCTGGACGGTGAACTGCTTCCTTGGTCTCTCAAGGCAGAGTCCCTGATCAAGGACACCTACGCGTCGGTTGCCGCCGCCGGGATCGCCGCGATGGCCGCAGGTGTTTCGGTGCTGGAGAAGGCAGCCGCCACGGGCTTGGATGTCACGGATCTGCTGTCACGCACCCGGGAGCGTGGCGAGCACGTGGTGCAATTCCGCGAAGCCTACCGCCGATACATCGGTTCACCCGATGAGCTGCGATTCGCTGCGTTCCAGGTACTGGCCTCTGAGGGGCAGACTCATGAGGTACGGGACCACGGTTGGCATCTGGACATCGCCGGGCGTTTGGCCCGGACCGGGCCGGACGTGTTTGCCGCAACCCGGTGGCAGCAGGTGAACCTCGAGGATCCACGTTCCGAACGGGAAGCGGTGCAGTGGTGGCAGGAACTCACCCAAACCGGCGGGGAGGGCATGGTGGTCAAACCGTGGAGCAACCTGACTCGCGGAGCCAAAGGCTGGGTGCAGCCCGGCATCAAGGTGCGCGGCCGTGAGTACCTGCGGCTGATCTACGGTCCTGACTACCTGAAGCCGGTAAACCTGGAGCGCCTGCGACAACGGGCCACGGACCGCAAGCGATCCCGGGCCTTGCAGGAGTACATTCTTGGACTTCAGGCCCTGCGCTTGACCGCCCAGGACGAACCGCTGTGGAAGGTGCACCAAATGGTGTTCGGGGTGCTGGCCCTGGAATCCGAGCCGCTGGATCCACGGCTCTAGCGTTCGGTTCGGCGGTGGCTCGTGCGCCGGTGATGGTCATGGGAGCCGAGGTGAGAGCTTGCTCCCACGCAAAGCTGAAATACAGGACGCTATGCGAGAATAGTTCAAGCTATTTTGGGGTTGGCGAGACCCCAAGATTCCAAGTTTTCTTCCCAGAAAAGGACGTTCCTCAGTGGTCATGATTCCGTTGCCGTTGCATTCACTGTCAACCAGTGAGTTCTCTTCGGTGGATCCGGCCGACCCCACCTTGGTGCACCGTGGGGACGGCGGTTCCGAGGTTCGGCGCAGCATTCTGCCTGGCGGAGTGCGGGTCCTGACCGAGGCCATGCCCGGGCAGCGTTCAACCACGGTTGGATTCTGGGTGCCGGTCGGTTCCCGGGATGAAACCGAAGGGCATCACGGTTCCACCCACTTCCTGGAACACTTGCTGTTCAAGGGCACCAAGAAGCGTTCAGCCCTGGAAATTGCCCACGCCTTTGACGAGGTCGGTGGGGAAGCCAACGCGGCCACAGCGAAGGAATCAACCTGCTACTACGCCCGGGTGCTCGACTCTGACCTGCCCATGGCCATGGAGGTCATTGCCGACATGGTCACCTCCGCGGTCATCGACCCGCAGGAGCTGGAGCAGGAACGCGAGGTCATCATCGAAGAAATCGCCATGGACGCCGATGATGCCATGGATGTAGCCCATGAAAAGTTTGTCGCCGCCGTCCTCGGAGACCACCCGTTGGCCCGTCCCATTGGCGGAACGCCGGAGGAAATCCGCAGCACCACCCGTGAAGCGGTCATGGAGCACTATCACGCCCATTACCGACCTAGCGAGCTGATCATCACTGCGGCAGGATCCCTGCAGCACGAAGAGGTGTGCCGCCTGGTGCTTGAGGCCCTGCAGGATGCCGGCTGGCACCTGGACCCGATGGCCGAGCCAGAACCGCGCCGCGACGCCACCCCGGCAGACATCACCGGCCACGCCGGCGTTGAAGTCATCACGCGCCCGGGGGAGCAGGCAAACATCATCATCGGTTGCCCCAGCATCACCGGCCACGACGAGCGCCGCCATACCCTGGCCGTGCTGAACTCCGTGCTCGGCGGGGGCATGAGTTCGCGCCTGTTCCAGGAGATTCGTGAAAAGCGCGGTCTGGTGTACTCGACCTATTCCTTCTCCGCCGCCTACTCGGATGCCGGCTATTTCGGCATGTACGCCGGCTGCACCCCGGCCAAGGCCGGGGAAGTGATCGGGCTACTGGAAGCCGAGCTGGAGAAACTGGCAGCGCAGGGCATCTCCGAGGAAGAACTGCGCAAGGCCAAGGGGCAGCTTTCGGGCGGCACCGTGCTGGCGCTGGAGGACCCGGGCAGCCGGATGTCACGCCTGGGACGGGCCGAAATGATCACCGGTGAATTCCAGGACCTGGACGAAGCCCTGGCCCGGGTGGCCGCAGTGACCTGCGAGAGCGTTCAAGAACTGGCGCGGGAACTGGCGGCCAAGCCACGTACCATCACCGTGGTTGGGCCATTTGACTCCGAGGCCGAGCTGGGGCTGTAACCCCTCCCGGCCGTCCGAAACCCGGCAACCGGCGAAGAGGGGCAGCCACTACTCTTCGCCGGGCACCGACGAGCTGACCCCGCCATACTTCTCAATGGTGGACCACAGATCCTCGGGGAAGGTTTTCTTGACGTCTTCCTGGTACTGCTTGCCTTCACGGGGTACCGTCACGGTTTCACCCTGAACCTTGAACGGGTAATTCGCTGACTGCTCGATTTGCCCGGAATCAACGTTTGACGCGTTGGTGCATTCGGCCCAGCCAAACGTCGTGTCCCCGTCCTGGCGGAATACCTCGATGCTGCACGTCGGGTCGTCCACCCACGTACTGGCCTCAATCTGCGCTACCAGATCCTGTTTCTCATCATCGCTGATGGCCTGTGGTTCGACTGCGTCGCTGCAGCCGGAAATCATGGTTGCCAGGGTCAACATCAAAGCCCCAACGGCCAACCCTGCTTTCGTGCGTGCCACGGTATTCCATTCCTAGATCCAATCCTGCGAAAAGCATTTCACCACTGACAGGGCAAAGGCAAGACGAAGTGGACAGCACCTGCGTACGGACAGCATCCGGGCAGGCCGCAACGCGCACCCTTGATGTCATGCCAGGTGCAGATCACTTAACCCAGCGACGAGTCAGCGCTGGGCAGGGGATAGGCTTAAACGCATGAGTGCACAAATCAAGGTGGCCGTGCTCGGTGCCGGCGGACGCATGGGTTCTGAAGCCGTCACCGCCGTCAAAGCGGCCGAGGATATGGAACTGGTCGCGGCCCTGGGGCGCAATGATGAATTGAGCGCCGTACTGGATGCCGGGGCAACACACATTGTGGATCTGTCGGTGCCCGCCGCCACCGAGCAAAACGTGCGTTTCGCCGTCGAGAACGGCCTGCATGCAGTGGTTGGCACCACCGGTTGGGATGACCAGAAGCGCGAAAGCCTCTGTGAACTGCTGCAGTCCAAACCCGACGTGGGTGTGCTCATCGCCCCGAACTTTGCCCTTGGATCCGTGCTCACCAGCGCCTTTGCGGCCACGGCCGCGAAGTACTTTGAGTCGGTGGAAATCATCGAACTGCACCACCCGAACAAGGTGGATGCCCCCAGCGGAACCGCAGTGCGAACCGCGGAGCTGATCGCCACCGCCCGGCAGGACGCCGGGGTCGCGCCAAGCCCGGATGCCACTGAAACCCAGCTGGATGGCGCCCGGGGCGCTGTTGTTGACGGGGTCCACGTCCACTCGGTGCGTCTGCGCGGCCTGGTGGCCCATCAGGAAGTCCTGCTCGGTGGACCGGGGGAGCAGCTGACCCTGCGTCATGACTCCTTTGACCGCGCCTCCTTCATGCCCGGCGTGCTGCTGGGGCTGCGGACCGTGGCCAGCCGGCCGGGACTGACCTACGGGTTGGACGGATACCTGGAGTTGGGCGCATGAAAACCAAGATTTGGGTAGGCGGAATTCTGCTCCTGTTTGTCCTCTATTTGCTGATGGCCTTCAACCAGGCGGTTCGGTTCTTGTCCACGGACGAACCGGTGGCGAAGGTCATGGGTGTGGCGATCCTGGTGATTCCCGCCTTGGGCGTGTGGATCCTGATCCGCGAAATCCTCTTCGGGCTGCGCACCCAGAAGATGGGCCAGCAGCTGGCCGACACCGGCGGGCTGCCCGCGGAACTGCCGCGCATGCCCTCGGGGCGCTTCGTGCGCGAAGCCGCCGACGCCGACTTCGAGAACCACAAGCGCGATGTCGAAGAGCATCCGGAATCCTGGCAGTCCTGGTACCGCCTGGCGTTGGCCTATGATGCCAGCGGGGACCGCAAGCGGGCCCGCACCTCAATGCGCACGGCGATCAACTTCTGGCTCGGCAAGCAGAAAACCAACAGCTAACCGGCAACAAAGACTCGTGCCCCCGCTTCCCAGCGGGGGCACGAGTCTTTGCCATACCGGCGGTAATCCGCCGCGCTACCTTGAATCAACGACGCTCAGGTACCTCACCCCAGCCTCCAGTGGCGCCGAGCGCCCCGTACGGGCCAGGGTGAGCGCCGTCAGCAGGACCACGGCACAGAGAATCCACCAGCAGGTTGTCGGCCGGAAGAACAGCTGCAGGATGGGCAGGAGAATCAGGTGCCCGGCATAGAGGGTCAGCGGCGCCCGGCCCGCGGCGGCGATCAGCTGACCCAGGTATCCGAGCCGGCCGGTGAGCAGAAGGAAGATTCCCAGTACCGCCACGGCGCAGGCCGCCGCGTGCACCGAGGCCACCAGGGAAGTGCTGTGCGGCGTGGGAAGCCACAGATACCTCGGATCGCCGAGGAACGCGTCAAGGTTCCCGCCAGCGGAGCGTCCGGTGAGCAGCGCGGTGCTCGCATCTCGCCTGCTCATGCCGGACGTGGAGGCTAACTCCCCAAGGAAGCGCTGGGCAGCGAACCAACCGGCGGCAAACGTTGCCGCCGCGATGGCCGTCCCGCCAGCGAAGAACCACCACGCGGTGCGCGGCTGGCCCAGCGCGAACCGGGAGAGCCACAGACCCAGCAGGCCAAACCCGCACCACACCAGCAGCGGGTAGTAGCCGGTGACCACCAGGTCTTGGAGCAGCAGCACGGGGTGGGCCAGATCCACGAACGTGGGATTGTGCCCGAGCACCTTCGGCTCCAGCAATGCCGCCAACGACCGCCAGGCCACCGGGGTCAGTGCCAGCCACAGCACCGCGGCCGGCCCCAGGATCCGGGCGGGCAGGAACACCGCGGCGGCAAGCACCGCAAACAGCAGCCCGTAATGCACCAGGATGTTCGCGATCCGCTCATTGACTGGTCCAAGCAGCATGCCCAGCGCCGCGATCACCAAGGCCCGGCGCAGGATCACGCTGGTGACCTGGCGGCGGGTCAGGCCGCGGCGCTGCAGGCTGCGGCAAAACAAGCCCAATGACACCCCGGCCAACACCATGAACAGGGCCGAGGCCCGCCCGGCTGCCAGCCACCCGGTCACCGTCGGCACAGAGCCGCCCACCAGCGGATCCTGGTGGTACAACGGAAAAACATGGGCGGCAAACATGCCCAGGATGGCCGCGGTGCGGGCCGCATCAAGACCCGACAGCCGGCCGGTTGTGCTCAGTCGCATAGCCCTTATGGCATCACAGATTAACAAGAAGATGCTATCGGCACGGTGCGACGTGTAGATTTGACTCATGGCTTCTAGTGCATCCGATTTCTCCACGTACCCGTTTGGCACCGTACTGACTGCGATGGTCACCCCCTTCACCACCGATGGTGAAGTTGACTATGACGCCGCAGCTAAGCTGGCCAACAAGCTCGTGGACGACGGATGCGACGGCCTGGTCGTCACCGGCACCACCGGCGAAACCTCCACGCTGACCGATGAGGAAAACATCGGCATGTTCCACGCCGTCGTGGAAGCCGTGGGGGACCGGGCCAAGGTCCTGGCCGGTTCCACCACCAATGACACCCGGCACTCGATCAACCTCAGCCGCGAAGCCGCCAAGACCGGGGTGGACGGCATCCTGGTCACCGCACCGTACTACAACAAGCCGAGCCAGGCCGGCATCGTCGCACACACCGAGGCCATCGCCAACGCGGTGGACCTGCCGATCATGATGTACGACATCCCGGGCCGCGCCGGGATCGCCATCGCCGCCGAAACCCTGATCCGCCTGGCCGACATCCCGCAGGTCATCGCACTGAAGGACGCCAAGGCCGACTACCAGTCCACGACTACCGTGCTGGCCAACACCGACCTGCACGTGTACTCCGGGGATGACGGGCTGACCCTGCCGCTGATGGCCGCCGGGGCCGTGGGCGTCGTCTCGGTCTCGGCCCACGTGGCCGCGGCCCAGTACCGCAAGCTGGTGGACGCCATGCTGGCCGGGGACCTGGCCACCGCGCGCGCCACCCACTTCGAGCTGGACCCGATCCAGCGCGCCGTCATGGGCCACATCCAGGGGGCCGTGGCGGCAAAGCACATTCTTCACTGGCAGGGTGTCCTGCCGACCAACACCGTCCGGCTGCCGCTGTTCGCTCCGTCGGACGCCGAACTCGATGCCATTCGTTCCGACCTTCGTGAGGGCGGCTGGGATCTGTAAAAGAAAGGGCGTTTTCGTTCATGACCGAATCCTCTGTCGGCAAGGCTGATACTGCACGGCTGCAGACACCTGCCAAACTCAAGAAGGGCACCCTGCGTGTGGTCCCGCTCGGCGGTCTGGGCGAGGTCGGCCGTAACATGGCGGTCTTCGAGATCGACTCGAAGCTGCTGATCGTTGACTGCGGCGTGCTCTTCCCCGAGGAGCACCAGCCCGGCGTGGACTTGATCCTGCCGGACTTCTCCTACATCAAGGACCGCCTGGACGACGTGGTGGGCATGGTGCTCACCCACGGCCACGAGGACCACATCGGTGCGGTGCCCTACCTGCTGCGTCTGCGCGAGGACATCCCGATCTACGGCTCCAAGCTGACCCTGGCGTTTGTGGAGGCTAAGCTGGCCGAGCACCGCCTGAAGGCCAACTCCACCGTCGTGGTGGAGGGCGAGGTCACCCAGATCGGCCCGTTCGAATGCGAATACGTGGCCGTGAACCACTCCATCCCGGATGCGCTGGCGGTGTTCATCCGCACCAAGGCCGGAACCGTGCTGCACACCGGTGACTTCAAGATGGATCAGCTGCCGCTGGACGGGCGCATCACCGACCTGCGCCACTTCGCCCGTCTGGGCGAGGAGGGCGTGGACCTGTTCCTGCCGGACTCCACCAACGCCGAGGTGCCCGGCTTCACCGTGCACGAGAAGGACATTGGTCCGGTGCTCGAGGCACAGTTCGCCAAGGCCCGCCGCCGGATCATCGTCGCCTCCTTCTCCTCGCATGTGCACCGCGTGCAGCAGGTGCTGGATGCCGCGGCGATCCACGGCCGCAAGGTCGCCTTCATTGGACGTTCGATGGTGCGCAACATGGGCATCGCCGAGCGCCTGGGCTACCTGCATGTGCCGCAGAACGTGCTGGTTGACCTCAAGCAGGTAGAGCAGCTGCCGGACCACAAGATCGTGCTGATGTCCACCGGTTCGCAGGGCGAACCGATGGCCGCCCTGTCGCGCATGGCCAACGGCACCCACAAGGTCGAGGTCGGCGCCGGGGATACCGTGATCCTGGCCTCCAGCCTCATCCCGGGCAACGAGAACGCGGTGTTCCGCGTCATCAACGGTCTGATGCGCCTGGGCGCAGAGGTGATCCACAAGGGCATGGCCAAGGTGCACGTCTCCGGGCACGCCTCGGCCGGCGAGCTGCTGTACTGCTACAACATCCTGCGCCCGAAGAACGTCATGCCGGTGCACGGTGAAACCCGCCACCTGATTGCCAACGGCCGGCTGGCCGCGCAGTCCGGGGTGCCGGAGGAGAACGTGATCCTGGCCGAGGACGGTTCGGTCATCGACCTGAAGGACGGGGTCGCCCAGCTGGTCGGCCAGGTTGACTGCGGCTACGTGTACGTGGACGGCTCCAAGGTTGGCACCATCACCGAGGATGACCTGAAGGACCGCGTGGTGCTCGGCGAGGAGGGGTTCATCTCGGTCATCACCGTGATCAACCGCCAGAACGGCACCGTGATCACCGGACCGGACATCCACGCCCGCGGCGTGGCCGAGGACGACAAGGTCTTTGACGAGATCAAGCCGAAGATCGAAGCGGCAATCGTGGAGGCGGTGGCGAACAACCCGTCGCACACCACCCATCAGCTGCAGCAGATCACCCGCCGCGTCATTGGTTCCTGGGTGTCGCGCAAGCTGCGCCGACGCCCGATGATCGTGCCGGTCGTGCTCGAAGCGTAAACTCAATCAGAACCAAAGAACCCCGCGTTGTCTCAAGGATGACGCGGGGTTCTTTATAGTACTCATAAGACAGTCCCTGCAGGCTTTATATCTTGACTATTCTTGTGATCAAGCCGTCCGCGAACAGACGGCGCGTCGCTGAATCCCGAGCGTCCCAGGGGCGAAAATCGAAACAAGACGAGAGGGCAAACTTCGCTTCGTATCCAGGGGCAAGCAGATGTCCTAACGTGGGTGCCGTAAGTGATTCGTCAGATACAGGGAAACCGGCTACATCGGCTTTTGACCGACTGATTTCATTAAGTATCTTATACACAAGTAACCTTTATCTAGACCGGTAAGACTTTCTGAGAGTTCGCCAGTCATAATGCGCTCATACATGATCGGAAGAACTATGCGTTTATCCCACTTCAAAATTCAGAACTACCGAGGACTACGGCTAGCTCAGGCCGACCAGCTCGATGAGCAGCAGCTTGTACTGATAACTGGCAAAAACGGTACAGGTAAAAGTCTGGTATTGGAAGCGCTGACTGCCGCGTGGACCGGAAATATAAACTTGCCTGAATTCGTAGGACCGTACGGTTCTTCGCTCGTCATTGAAATCGGCGTAATTTTCACTGACGAGGAGTACGAGCAAGTCAACAAGTGGCGCCAAGAGCGAGATATGGAGCCTGTTGAGCAGAAATGTATTCATGTTCTCGAGGCTGTTTCTGCAAACAGTGAAGAAACCGGCCGATACTCAAAACGTGATGACATGTTAACGACAGTTCAGAACGAGCTCTTTTCGAAAGACCACCCGTTTTCTTCCCTAGACCTTCTGTCCGCACGACGACAGGTATCTCTCACGACCAGCAGTTCCGTGGATCTAGATCTTCTGGATAAGACAGCTTCCGCTCGAAGTAGGCGGGATATGTATGAGCAAGAAATTCGATGGAAGTCGGCCATGCAGATGCCCGACATAGGAACCTACCTTATGTCTTTGGACTACCGGGATTTCCTAGCTACGCGCGGTTCAGTGGAGACCGAACCTGAGTATCGAAAGTTGCAGGAAATCTTTTTTCGGGCGACGAGAAAAGAAATTTTGGTTCCCGAGTACGATCCGCAGACTACCAAGAGTTCAATAAATGTCGTCCTTCCGTCAACTCAGAAGCATTCGCTCGAAGATTTGTCCAATGGTGAACGTGAGATGTTAGGAATGCTCTATTACATTTCGCAACTGTCGGCACAGGGTGGTGTTCTCCTGCTTGATGAGCCGGAGAAACATCTGCACCCGACGCTTCAATTAGCGGTCCTGCGGGCGATGGCATCCGTGTCCGAACGTTCCCAGATTCTCGTGGTCACTCACTCTCCCGGAATTATTGCCGCGACTCCGGCACAAAGCGTGGTTACTGTCCGGGCCGCGTGGGAAGCCGAAAAGAATCAGATTGAACGATTGGAGAGCGTTGATGAACAAGTGGAGCTGCTCGCAGACTTGGGGATTACTCAAAAGGAGTTGTACCAATCGAGTTTTCTACTTGTATTAGAAGGACCGCATGATGAAAAGCGATTGCAGATGCTACTTCCTGACGAAATGGCTGCTGCAACCGTTATCGTGGCCGGCGGCAGAGATGCGGCTTTGAAGACAGCAGATGCGCTACAGAATTTAGAGTTTCGGACTCCATGGCTGTGTGTTGTCGATCGTGATTTTTTGAGTGACTGTGAAGTCGATTCCTTAACAAAAGATAAAAACATATTTGTCTGGGATGCCCGCATGTTAGAATGTGTGCTATTAACGCCGGACATTTTGAATAATGTTTTTGCCTTATCTGGATACACGAAACAGCAAATTAAAGAAAAATTCGATGCCGCGCTCGAAGAGATCAGGCCTGTCGCGCTTGAGCAATTTGTGAGTGCTCGAATTAGAAGGCACTCGTCAGGTGAAAGCAATAGAGTCTCGACCACTGGCGCGGATAAGACTTTAGTAGCTCTTACGCAAGAACGAGACAAGTTAGAGTATATTGTTCAAAACTACGAATCGTTGAGAGCCTCTATCATTCAAGAGGTTGACAAAGATTGGCCTAACTCGTGGAATTACATTGTTGACGGTAAAGCAGTTTTCGCCAAGCTACAGACCGAAATCGGGCTCTACCGCAACATGGGAAGGCTGACGGAAGCGGTAATGGTCGCTATCCAAAAGGACGGGGATTTGATGCCGCCCGAAATCTCAAGACTGAAATCTGAGATACACGCCCGGATGGAAAGCCGGTCGCCGGTATCTTTTGATGAAGGGGAGTCAGAACAACGGGACTCGTGGGTCGCAAAAGTTGTTAGGGAGAATGAACCAGATCCCAGGCTGAACTTGGAAGAACCGCATTATGGATACGGTTGCTAACATCTTGCGCTACAGCTGTAAATCCTGGAAGTTCATCTGCGCTTCTGGTGTTCGCTTTGAGTTTAGGCAAGGTTGCTGTGACGAGCATCCAGGGCAGGGTTACAGACCTGTTCCGTGTAAATTCGGGTAGCGCACAAATTGGGGCGATACCCTAGTTATATGGCTCCACGTACCCAATCAAAGGGCGCGAAGACCTCCTCCACGCGCAAACCGCGGGGATCGAGTGGCGCGTCCAAGAAGAAGACCCCCGAGAATCCAGAGAATGAGCTGGCGCTGCCGCTGCGCGCCATCCTCGGTTTCTGGATGGGCATTGCCCGGGTGGTTGGCGGCGCGTTCCGCAAGATCGGGCGCAACGTCCGCCCGGACTATGAGGTGCGCCGTGACGGTACGGGACTGTTCCTGACCCTGATCGCGATCCTGGTCGCCATCGTCGAATGGTGGGGACTGCGCGATGTGGGATGGTTTGGCCGCGGCGTGCACGCGGTCGCCGGTGGTTCGCTGGGCTTCATGGCCGTCATGCTGCCCCCGATCCTGCTGATCGGCGCCGCCCGGCTCTTCCGTTACCCGCAGAACGATGCGGCGAACAACCGCATCGGCATCGGCCTGCTGGTGATGACCCTATCCGGGGCCGCGGTGGCGAACCTGGCCGCCGGCGCCCCGGCGGTGTCCTCCGACTTTGAGACCCTGTGGACCAGCGGCGGGATGAGCGGAGCCATCCTCGGGCCTCCGCTGGCGTCCCTGATCACGGTCCCCGGAGCCATGGCCGTGTTCATCTTCCTGCTGTTTATGTCGCTGCTGATTGTCACCGCCACTCCCATCACCCAGATCCCCACGCGGATCCGCGGAGGCTACAACCGGCTGCTCGGCCAGGACCCGAACGCCCCGCGCACCGCGGTGGCCCCGAAGGTCAACGACCTGGACCCGCACGCCGAGGAACACGACCAGTCCTACCTGTATGGGGAACCCGAGCCCGCCCCGGCCCCCAAGAAGAAGAAGTCCTCGTTCTTCAAGCCCAAGGCCAAGAAGGCCACCGAAGTCTACGACGTGGACGGGGAAGTGGAGCACGAGCGCGTCGGGGACGTGGCCTACGACAAGGCGGTCATCGACGATGCCGCCACCGTCTCCCTGGATCAGATCCCCGAACTGCACGGCGAAGCCGGACTGGACGCCGAACCGGCGACCGAGGCGATCAGCCACCCGGCCCCGGACACCCCGCCGCCGGGAGTCAAGCGACCCACCAAGGCCGAGGCCGAGATGGCGGCCATCATGAACCAGGTGGGCCTGGGCAAGGACGAACCGGAGGCGGCCACCGACGCGATGAGCACCGTGGCGCTGGACCGCACCAAGCCGGCCCCGCCGCTGAGCCCCATCCCGCAGCGCACCGAACAGCTGCAGCTCTCCGGCGACGTGACCTACACGCTGCCCTCCAACGACTACCTGCCCGCCGGCCCGCCGGCCAAGGAACACTCCGAGGCCAACGACGCGGTGGTCGCGGCGCTGACCAACACGCTCACCCAGTTCAAGGTGGACGCCCAGGTCACCGGGTTCTCCCGCGGCCCGACGGTCACCCGCTACGAGATCGAACTCTCCCCGGGCACCAAGGTGGAGAAGGTCACCGCCCTGTCCAAGAACATCTCCTACGCGGTCGCCTCCTCCGATGTGCGCATCCTTTCCCCAATCCCAGGCAAGAGCGCGATCGGCATCGAGATCCCGAACACCGACAAGGAAATCGTGGCGCTGGGCGACGTGCTGCGCAGCCACAACGCCAAGAAGTCCGCCCACCCGATGGTGATGGGCGTGGGCAAGGACGTCGAGGGCGGCTTCGTGGTCGCCAACCTGGCCAAGATGCCGCACCTGCTGGTCGCCGGTGCCACCGGTGCCGGTAAGTCCTCGTTCGTGAACTCCATGATCACCTCGATCCTGATGCGCGCCACCCCGGATGAGGTGCGCATGGTGATGGTTGACCCCAAGCGCGTGGAACTCACCGCCTATGAGGGCGTGCCGCACCTGATCACCCCGATCATCACCAACCCGAAGAAGGCCGCCGAGGCGCTGGCCTGGGTGGTGCGGGAAATGGACACCCGCTACGACGACCTGGCGAACTTCGGATTCAAGCACATCGATGACTTCAACAAGGCGGTGCGCGCGGGCAAGGTGCAGGTCCCGGCCGGGTCCGAGCGCGTGCTCAAGCCCTACCCGTACCTGCTGGTGATCGTCGACGAGCTCGCCGACCTGATGATGGTGGCCCCACGCGACGTCGAAGACGCGATCGTGCGCATCACCCAGCTGGCCCGTGCCGCCGGCATCCACCTGGTGCTGGCCACCCAGCGCCCCTCGGTGGACGTGGTCACCGGCCTGATCAAGGCGAACGTGCCCTCCCGCATGGCCTTTGCCACCTCCTCGGTCACCGACTCGCGCGTGGTGCTGGACCAGCCCGGCGCGGAGAAGCTGCTGGGCCAGGGCGACGCACTGTTCCTGCCCATGGGCTCCTCCAAGCCGATGCGCGTGCAGGGCGCCTGGGTCACCGAATCGGAGATCCAGCGCGTGGTCAAGCACGTCAAGGAGCAGCTGCAGCCCGAATACCGCGACGACGTGGTGCCCACGGCCGAGAAGAAGAAGATCGACGAGGACATTGGAGACGACCTGGAGCTGCTGCTGCAGGCCACCGAATTGGTGGTCACCAGCCAGTTCGGCTCCACCTCGATGCTGCAGCGCAAGCTGCGCGTGGGCTTCGCCAAGGCCGGACGCCTGATGGACCTGATGGAATCGCGCGGCGTGGTCGGCCCCTCGGAGGGCTCCAAGGCCCGCGACGTGCTGGTCAAGCCGGACGACCTGCCGGCGGTGCTCGCCGCCATGCGCGGGGACGAGGCGGCCAGCCACCAGGCCACCGCCGCCGAGCAGGCGCTGGTGGACGAGGCCAACGTGAACCACGCCGGCCCGGTTGACGAGGTGGCCGCGGACCTGGACAGCCGGGAAGCCGCGGTGGACTACTACGACGGTGACGACCAATCGGGCGAGGACGCCTGGAACCTGACAGGACGGTAATTGATGACCAGCCCCTCCAGCGGTGAAGCCCCGGTTCCCACGCTGAACATCGCCAATGTGCTCACCACGGTGCGCATCATCATGGTGCCCTTCTTCGTCTGGGCGCTGCTGGCCGACAACTCCACCCAGGGGGTGTGGCGCTGGGTGGCGGTGGCGATCTTCGCCGTGGCCATGTACACCGACAAGCTGGACGGGGACCTGGCCCGCAGCCGCGGGCTGATCACCAACTTCGGCAAAATCGCCGACCCGATCGCGGACAAGCTGCTCACCGGCTCCGCGCTGGTGGTCTTCTCCATCATCGGCGAACTGCCCTGGTGGGTGACGATCGTGATCCTGGTGCGTGAGTGGGGGATCACCCTGCTGCGCTTCGCCGTCATCCGTTACGGGGTGATCGCGGCGGACATGGGCGGGAAGATCAAGACCGTGCTGCAGACCGTGGCCATCATCCTCTACCTGCTGCCGTTCACCCACACCATTGACTGGTTGGGCACCACCGCCTGGATCATCATGCTGCTCACCGTCGCGGTGACCGTGCTGACCGGACTGGACTACGTCGTGAAGGCGGCGAAGCTGCGCTCCAACGCGCGCCGGACCCAGTAGGCGGCCAGGGGATACGGCCAGGCCTACCGCCGACGGCCGGCCAAGGATTAGAACATGTAGGACACGTGGAGGGAAGGCAGGAGCATGCATACGGAACTAGCAACTCGGGTTGTTGAGCTGGCCAGGGCCACCGGGCGACAGATCGCCACGGCCGAATCACTGACCGCCGGCATGATCAGCGCCACCCTCGCCTCGGTGCCCGGCTCCTCGGCCGTGCTGCAGGGCGGGGTGGTCTCCTATTCCTCCAAGGTCAAGGCCTCACTGTTGGATGTGCCCGCCGAGCTGCTCTCCACCCACGGCTCGGTGGATCCGGAGGTCGCACGGCTGATGGCCGTCGGCGTCCGGCAGGCGTGCGGTGCCGATGTGGCGGTCTCGGCCACGGGCGTTGCCGGGCCGGCCGCGCACGACGGCAAGGCCGTGGGCACCGTCTACATCGGCTGGGCCACAGCCACGCAGGCCGGGTCGGTGCTCCACCACTTCGTCGGCAGCCGGCAACGGATCCGGGAGCAGAGCACCACGGCTGCGCTGCAACAGCTAGTTGCCATGCTCGGCCAAGAAAATTCACAGGCTGGCTCGAAATAATTAGAAGCGGCAACACATATCGCAACAGTTCCCGTTAATTGGCTGGTGATGTGGCGTTCGTCGCAAAGTATTGATTAGGGTAAGGGTACCGGGAACAAAAGACCCGGTGGCACCGTTGAAACAGACAACGGCCGAGGGTATCTCGGCCGGGTCTCAGACCCGAATTTAGGACCCAGGAGCAAAGGCAACACACATGGTTAAGCAACCCGTCACAGTCAATGGAGTTGTCCGTTGGCGCGACATGGGCCAACCAGCCGAGGTCCAGCACGAGAAGGAGGAGCACAAAATGGTAGTACTCCGTCACGAAATCGGTGATGTCCTACGCGACGTCCGTCAGCGTCAGGGCCGCACTCTACGCGAGGTCTCCCATAGTGCCCGTGTGTCCCTCGGCTACCTTTCGGAAGTCGAACGCGGTCAGAAGGAGGCTTCCAGCGAACTGCTGTCCTCGATCTGCATCGCCCTGGAGGTGCCACTGTCACTGATGCTGCGCGAGGTTTCCGAACGCATAGCACTGGCCGAAGGCATCACCATCCCGGACACCATCCCCTCCGAGCTGTCCAGCGAATTCGCCACCGATCTTCCGGAGCGTTTCAACAAGCCGCTGGCTTCGGCATCCAACTAATCAACATCCCGGCATTTCAAACTTCTAAAACACCGGCAGGACCTTCGCCTTGGGCGGGGGTCCTGCCGGTATTTCGTGGGAGAATATCTACGTGCGATTAAGCGATTTTTGGCGAAACATGGAGCATGAGTTCGGTCCCCGGTACTCCCGGGTGCTGGCCGGCTCGTTGGCGCTCACCGAACTGGGCAGTCTGAACGCCTCCCAGGCGCTGGAGCGCGGAATCGACCCGAAAACAGTGTGGGAAGCGGTCTGCCGCATACAGGAAGTACCGACGGACCGTTGGCTGGGCCCGGACATCGAAATCAAGGAATAAACTTCCCGGCGTGTTCGAAGGCAGAAGCTTTGATTTCGAACATGTGTTCGGATACCGTAGTTTTCGTACACACGCGCAAGCGCAGAAAAACACAAAACTTCTCCACACTTGGCGTCATCGAGTCCAAAGTGTCGGAGCGCAGTCCTACTGTGGAGAGCAGTAAGACAAATATCGATAGGCATACCCAGGTAGCCACGACGACTTAAAGGTGAACCATGGCAGCAAAAAATGATCGGGAAAAGGCGCTCGAATCAGTCCTCGGCCAGATTGACAAGCAATTCGGCAAGGGCTCGGTCATGCGTTTGGGCGATGACACTCGCGCGCCCATCGAAGCCATTCCCACCGGTTCGGTCGCCTTGGACGTGGCCCTGGGCATTGGCGGACTGCCGCGCGGACGCGTGGTGGAGGTCTACGGCCCGGAATCCTCGGGTAAGACCACCGTGGCCCTGCACGCCGTAGCCAGCGCGCAGCGGGCCGGCGGCATCGCGGCGTTCATCGACGCCGAGCACGCCCTGGATCCCGAATACGCCAAGAAGCTGGGCGTGGACACCGACGCCCTGCTGGTCTCCCAGCCGGACACCGGTGAACAGGCCCTGGAAATCATGGACATGCTGGTCGGCTCCGGCGCCCTGGACATCATCGTCATCGACTCGGTGGCCGCCCTGGTGCCGCGTGCTGAAATCGAAGGCGAAATGGGCGACAGCCACGTGGGTCTGCAGGCACGCCTGATGTCCCAGGCGCTGCGCAAGATCACCGGTCGCCTTTCCGCCTCGAAGACGACCGCCATCTTCATCAACCAGCTGCGTGAAAAGATCGGTGTGTTCTTCGG
Organism: Glutamicibacter sp. BSL13; assembly: GCF_052928425.1. Lineage (NCBI taxonomy): Bacteria > Bacillati > Actinomycetota > Actinomycetes > Micrococcales > Micrococcaceae > Glutamicibacter > Glutamicibacter sp. BSL13. Next base: position 17,767 of record NZ_JAVGCZ010000022.1, on the reverse strand, counting down.
CAGCCCGGAAACCACCACCGGTGGCAAGGCGCTGAAGTTCTACGCCTCGGTGCGCATGGACATCCGCCGCATTGAGACGCTGAAGGAAGGCGCCAACCCGGTTGGCAACCGTACCCGCGTGAAGATCGTGAAGAACAAGATGGCCCCGCCGTTCAAGCAGGCCGAGTTCGACATCCTCTACGGTGTGGGTATTTCCCGTGAAGGCAGCCTCATCGACATGGGCGTGGAGCACGGGCTGGTCAAGAAGTCCGGTGCCTGGTTCACCTATGACGGCGACCAGCTGGGGCAGGGCAAGGAGAACGCCCGCCGCTTCCTGCGTGACAACCCGGATCTGGCCAATGAGCTGGAACTGCAGATCAAGCAGAAGCTGGGCATTGTGGAAATGCCAGAGGCCGAGGGCGAGGACACCGAAGGCCTGCGCGTCGTCGAAGGCGAGTAAGTAGCAGTGCCCCCACGCAAGAAACGCGGCGCCGTGCCCGGAAACTCTTCCGGGTACGGCGCCGAGCGCGTATCCGATGAGTTCTTCGGTGACCCGCAGGAGATGCCCGACTGGGCCAGACCCGACCCCGACGAGCAGGCCGTAGACGACGATTCGGTTGCGGCGGGTGCCGCGGCGGATGCCTCCGCAGGCACACCTTCCACCGCGACGTCCGGTCCACTCGCATCCGCGCAATTGGCAGGTGCCGAGGACGGTTCGCCAGCCACGGTGGAGGAGTTGCGTGCCTCCATGGAGCGGATCATGCAATCACCTGCTCCGGCGCGGAAGGCCGAAAAAAAGAAGCGCTCCGCCAAGCGCCTGCCCAAGGCACAGCGGGAAACCGAAGAACCCGAAGAACTCAGCGATGACCAATGGCGGGAGAAGGCGCGCGCCATCCTGCTGCGCCAGCTGACCGCCAGCGACAAGTCTGCGAAACAGCTGAAGGACAAGCTGCTGGACAAGGAGTGTCCCGAGGCCATCGCCGATGAGGTCATCGAACGCTTCATCGAGGTCGACCTGGTGGATGACCAGAAGTTCGCCGACGCCTGGGTCCGTGCCCGCACCCGAACCCGGGGGCTGGCCCGCCAGGCGCTGAAGCATGAACTGCGGTCCAAGGGAGTCGATGACGAAATCGCCCAGATGGCCCTGGAGCAAGTGGATGACGCGGACGAGGAAGAGCGGGCCCGCGAATTGGCCCGGACCAAACTGCGTCCGGCATCCATGGGGGTAGACCGCGAAAAGGCACTGCGTCGACTGGTGGGGATGCTTGGGCGCAAGGGCTACAACGGATCCATGGCCTTCCGCGTCGCGCGTGAGGAATGGGACGCCCGCTTCGGCGAACACTAGGGCCGACGCGCGGATACGCAGCCGCGGCCCCCGACGGCTGCCGACGTCTTAGCCGGCGCTCAGAACAGCCAAGGCTAAGATGTCCGGACCGGTAAGATTCGGTAACCTTGAATGGTGACTGAGCAAGCAACCCTGACCCCGATTGACGACGAAAACCTGCCCCGCACCTATGAGGTGCGCACTTTCGGTTGTCAGATGAACGTGCACGATTCCGAGCGGCTCTCCGGCCTGCTCGAGGATGCCGGGTTGAGCCGCAAACCCGACGAGCAGGTCGATGACGTGGCCGACGTGATCGTCTTCAACACCTGTGCCGTGCGCGAAAACGCGGACAACAAGCTCTACGGCAACCTGGGACGCCTCGCCCCGCTGAAACGCGAACGCCCGAATATGCAGATCGCCGTCGGCGGCTGCCTGGCCCAGAAGGACCGGGACACCATCCTGAAGAAGGCGCCTTGGGTGGACGTGGTTTTCGGAACCCACAACATCGGCTCACTGCCGACCCTGCTGGCTCGCTCACGCCATAACAAGAAGGCCGAGCTGGAGATCCTGGAGACCCTGGACGTCTTCCCCTCCACATTGCCCACCCGCCGCGAATCCGTGTATGCCGGATGGGTGTCAATCTCCGTGGGATGCAACAACACCTGCACCTTCTGCATTGTTCCCTCCCTGCGCGGCAAGGAACGCGACCGCCGTCCCGGGGAGATCCTGGCCGAAATCAAGGCCCTGGTCGCCGACGGCGCCATCGAGGTGACCCTGCTGGGCCAGAACGTGAACTCCTACGGTGTGGAGTTCGGGGACCGGCTGGCCTTCGGCAAGCTGCTGCGCGCCTGCGGTGAGATTGAGGGCCTGGAACGCGTGCGCTTCACCAGCCCGCACCCGGCCGCATTCACCGATGACGTCATCGAGGCCATGGCCGAAACCCCGAACGTCATGCCCCAGCTGCACATGCCGCTGCAGTCCGGTTCGGACAAGGTGCTGAAGGACATGCGCCGTTCGTACCGCTCCAAGAAATTCCTGGGCATCCTGGACAAGGTGCGCGAGCGGATCCCGCACGCGGCGATCACCACCGACATCATCGTCGGTTTCCCCGGCGAAACCGAAGAGGATTTCCAGGCCACCCTGGATGTGGTCGAAGCCTCCCGGTTCTCCTCCGCGTTCACCTTCCAGTACTCGCCGCGCCCGGGCACCCCTGCGGCCACCATGGAGGAGCAGCTGCCCAAGGCCGTCGTCCAGGAACGCTTCGAACGTTTGACCGCGTTGCAGGACCGCATCGCCAAGGAAGAGAACGCCAAGCAACTGGGCCGCACCGTGGAGGTACTGGTCACCGAACAGTCCGGGCGCAAGTCCGAGGAAACTCACCGCCTGGCCGGGCGTTCCCAGGACCAGCGCCTGGTGCACTTCTCGGTGCCCGAAGGTGCCCAGAGCCCGCGCCCGGGGGACTTGGTGACCCTGCCGATCACCGAGGCCGCCGCATTCCACCTGATCTCCGACCCCAGCTTGGAGCAGTACTCGCTGCGCCGTTCACGGGCCGGGGACGCATGGGACCGCGCCCAGGCCGAAAGCTGCGGGGTGCCGGCCTCCGGCGGCAACAGCACCCCGGGCAAGACCAGCCTGGGCATGCCCACCCTGATGGTGCGCAAGTAGCCGGGACGTGGATGCAGCACACCTGCCGGTGATCGCGGTCGTCGGACCCACCGGCACCGGAAAATCGGATCTGGCGATCGCCCTGGCCCAACAGCTGGGCGGGGAGATCGTCAACTCCGACGCCCTGCAGTTCTACCGTGGGATGGACATCGGCACCGCCAAGCTGCCACTGGGGGAGCGCGGCGGCATCGAACACCACCTGATGGACATCATGGACATCACCGAGGAGGCATCGGTGGCCCGCTTCCAGGAACAGGCGCGCATCCGCTTTGAGCAGATCCGTTCCCGCGGCCGGGTGCCGGTCATGGTCGGCGGCTCCGGGCTCTATGTGCGTGCGGCACTGGATGTCATCGACTTCCCGCCCACCGATCCGCAAGTGCGCCGGCGCCTGGAAGAGCAGGTGGATCACGAAGGTGAAGCGCCGCTGCGCGCGCACCTGGCCGCGGTAGACCCGGTTTCGGCGGCCCGGAACCTGGACCTGCGCCGCGCCATCCGCGCCGTGGAGGTCCATGAGATCTCCGGGCGTGCGTTCAGCTCCTATATGCCCCACCGCCAGTACTTCCAGCCAGCCGTCCAAATCGGGTTGAACCTGGACCGGCCGGCACTGCATCAACGTCTGGCCGCCCGGGTGCACCACATGGATGCACAGGGCCTGGAAGATGAGGTGCGTGGCCTGCTTGATCGGGGGCTGCGTGAGGGGAAAACCGCGTCCCGGGCCATCGGCTACCAGCAGTATATTGACCTGATCGATGGGAAGCTCACCCGCGAGCAGGCCATCGACACCACCATCGTGGCCACGCGCAAGTTCGCCCGCCGCCAGATTACCTGGTTTTCGGCAGATGACCGGGTTACTTGGCTGGACCCCACCGAGGATGGAACCATAGAGCGGGCGCTGGAACTTGTCTCCAGCGACGCCGCCGCGCACTAGCGAAACCACCGCCAGCAAAGGACACCCCCATGGCTCATGCACTTGATCAGCTCACCGGTCTGTCCTATGCCAAGGGCCACGCTACCGGCAACGACTTCGTGCTGATTTCCGACCCCCAGGACCAGCTGGTGCTGCAGGCCGAGCACGTGGCCGCGCTGGCCGACCGGCACTTCGGGCTCGGCGGTGACGGGGTCATCCGTGCCGTGCCCACCGCAGCCGTGGAGGAGTACGCCTACCAGGTGGAGGCGCAGCCCGACGCATACTGGTTCATGGACTACCGCAACGCCGACGGGTCCATCGCGGAAATGTGCGGCAACGGGGTGCGCCTGTTCGTGCATTTCCTGATCCAGGAGCAGCTGGTGGACCTGCCGGTGGGCAGCACCCTACAGATTGGCAGCCGTGCCGGGGTGAAGCAGGTGACCCGGCTGGAGGACGGGTATGCGGTCAACCTGGGTCCCTGGGGGCTGATCCATTCCGAACAGGCCACCGACAACGCGCTGGACAGCCTGGTGCGAGCCCACGGCTGGGAGCAGGGACGCCCGGCCTTGTCCATCACCATGGGCAATCCGCACACCGTGGTGGCCCTGGCCGAGATGCAGGAGCTCTCGGCCCTGGATCTGAGCGTCGCGCCCGCCGTGGATCCGGTGCCCGAACACGGGACGAACGTGGAATTCGTGGTGCCGGCCGAGCCGTTGGTCTCCGAGGGGATTGGGGCCGTGACCATGCGGGTTCACGAGCGCGGGGTCGGGGAGACGCTCTCCTGCGGCACCGGAGCCTGTGCCGCCGCGGCGGCGGTCCGCTATTGGGCCGGCTCGACCACGGTAATCGATGACTGGGTGGTGAACATCCCCGGCGGACAAGTGGGGGTGGCTTTCCGCAAGAACGAGGACGGCACCGACGATGTCATCCTCAGCGGCCCAGCGGTCCTGGTCGGGCGCGGAGTATTGACCCGCGACTAGGCAGGCAGCGCTTCGTGCTGGCCAAGGCCAGCCACCTTTGAACGGCGCTTGGCCCGGGCACGGATTAGTTCGGCCGGGTGACCTTCAGGATGCGGAAGCCCTTGGAACTGGTCTCGCGGGTGATGCTCCAGTCCGTTGGCAGCTGCCCCACCAGCCACTTCTGCAGTGAATCGCTGCCCAGGTTCTTTTGGACCACCATCCACGCTTCACCGCCCGGAGCCAGCCGGGGCAGCCACTTCAGCAGCAGCTCGTGCAGCGCGTCCTTGCCGATGCGGATCGGCGGGTTGGACCAGATGGTGTCGAATTGCAGGTCATCCTCGATCCCGGCGGGGTCGCTGATGCTCAGGTTCTCCAGTCCAAGCGCCTGGGCGTTGAGCCGGGCCAAGTCGATCGAGCGCTCATTGATCTCAACCCCGTAAACCTTCGAATCCGGGTTCTGCAGTGCCGCGGTCATGGCAATCGGACCCCAGCCACAGCCGATGTCCAGGACGGTGCCGCGTGGGGCCGGCACATGCTCCAAGAGCACCGCGGTGCCCTTGTCCAGCCCGGTGGGGGAGAAGGTCCCCGAAGCGGTTTGCACCTGGTACTTCTGGCCGTTGAGCTCGACCGTGATGGTGCGCCGTTCATCGGCGGACGCGGGTGTGGCGCTGAAGTAGTGATCCGAGCTCATACACCGAAGATTATCCCGGAGTGTTCACGGCCAACAAACGATGTGCGCTACGCAATATCGCCAGGACCGGGCAACTGGTAGAATTTTTGGCATGATCCTGATTTTCGTCTAACACCGTCAGTACGGTAACCCGCGAATCCCGCTAACAGCCCGGGCATATTACTGATGCCCCCAGCGTTGAGATTCCATGGACGACATCAGGGTTTTTCTCTTTGGACTGCTTCCCTTCCTTGCCCAGCTCTCAAGGTGAAGTGTTTGCCAGGGATCTTGAATTCCCTTGTTCCAGCGTGTTGCCGATTCGAATCATTAATCAGCAGCGAACAGCGCAAGGAAGACAACCATGTCGAATCACACCGAACGTCCCCGTGGCCAATCGCCAACCGGGGGTAGCGAGCACTATTCTGGAATGTACAGCACTTCAAAGGGGAACATGACCAATACCGAGTCCAACGAGAACAACTCGCCGATGGATGACGAGCAGATCCAGGCTGCCATCGACCGGATCCTGGCTGCCGACAAGCAGCAGACGCCGACCACGCACCGGTTCGCCGCCGAGGACGAAGATGACATCTTCGCCAACCGCGCCACTGCCCTGGACAGTTTTGTCCAGGAGCACACCGAATACGACGGCTTCCAGGAAGATCTGGCCGATCGTCGCGCGCTGCGCCGCGTAGCCGGGTTGTCCACCGAACTCGAAGACGTCACCGAAGTTGAAAACCGCCAGCTGCGCCTGGAACGCGTGGTGCTGGCCGGGGTCTGGTCCGAAGGGACCGCCCAGGAGGCCGAGAACTCGCTGCGCGAACTGGCCGCGCTGGCCGAAACCGCCGGTTCGGAAGTCCTGGACGGGGTTGTACAGCGCCGCCTGAAGGTCGACCCGAACACCTATCTGGGGTCGGGCAAGGCCGAGGAACTGCGCGGCATCGTCGCCGACACCGGGGCGGACACCGTGATCGTGGACGCGGAGATCGCGCCCTCCCAGCGCCGTGCGCTGGAGGACATCGTCAAGGTCAAGGTCATTGACCGCACCGCATTGATCCTGGACATCTTCGCCCAACACGCCAAGTCCCGCGAGGGCAAGGCCCAGGTGGAACTGGCACAGCTGGAGTACCTGCTGCCGCGCCTGCGCGGTTGGGGTGAGTCGATGTCCCGTCAGGCCGGTGGCCGGGTTGGCGCCGCCGGCGGCGGCATCGGTTCGCGCGGTCCTGGTGAAACCAAGATCGAAATGGACCGCCGGCGCATTCGCGACCGGATGGCCAAGCTGCGCCGCGAGATCAAGGGCATGAAGCCGGCCCGCGAGGCCAAGCGCGCCAACCGCAGGCGCAACGAGGTCCCCTCCGTGGCGATCGCCGGGTACACCAACGCCGGCAAGTCCTCGCTGCTCAACCGGCTGACCAACGCCGGGGTGCTGGTGGAGAACGCATTGTTCGCCACCCTGGATCCCACCGTGCGCCAGGCGGCCACCGAGGACGGGTTGACCTACACGCTGGCGGACACGGTTGGTTTTGTCTCCAACCTGCCCACCCAGCTGGTGGAGGCGTTCCGCTCCACGCTGGAGGAGATCGCCGACTCGGATCTGATCCTGCACGTGGTGGATGCCTCCCACCCGGATCCCGAAGGCCAGATCGCCGCGGTGCGCAAGGTGCTCACCGAGGTGGAGGCCATGCACATCCCGGAGATCATCGTGCTGAACAAGGCCGACGTAGCCGACCCGTACGTCATCGAACGGGTGCGCAACCGCGAATCAAACTCGGTGGTGGTCTCGGCCTACACCGGGCAGGGCATCGACGAGCTGCTTGCCAAGATCAGCTCCTCGATCCCGCGGCCGGACATCCAGCTCGAAGTGCTCATCCCGTATGAGCGCGGGGACCTCGTGGCCAAGCTGCACCAGGCCGAAGCCGAGATCCTGGACAGCGAGCACCAGGAATCGGGCACCCGCATGATCGTCAAGGTCCGCAAGTCGCTGGCTGCGGAGTTGGAGCAGTACAACATTCATGGATAAGCAGAAGCAGGCGTTGGACCTGTTGGAGACCGCCGTGTCCTCCATGGGCGGCCAAAGCCGCACCGGGCAGCAGGAAATGGTGCGCCAGGTGGTGCGCGCCCTGGAGGAGGACGAGCACCTGCTGGTGCAGGCCGGCACCGGTACGGGCAAGTCGATGGGGTACCTGATTCCGGCCCTGGCCTACGCCCAGACCTCGGCCAAGCCGGTGATCGTCTCCACCGCCACCCTGGCGCTGCAGTCCCAGATTGTGGGCCGCGATGTCCCACGCCTGCTTAACGCCCTGAAGGGCAAGCTTTCGCGTCCCATGGACGTCTCCCTGCTCAAGGGCAGGGCCAACTACCTGTGCCAGTACAAGCTCGGCGGCGGGTACCCGGATGACGAGGGCACGCTGTTCGCCATGGACGAGGCTCCGGCCGCCGGCCAGGTCTTCTCCCCGCTGGCAACCGAGGTCATGAAGCTGCGCGAGTGGGCCGAGGAAACCGAGACCGGGGACCGGGACGAACTGGTGCCCGGGGTCTCGGACAAGGCCTGGCGCCAGGTTTCGGTTTCCGCCATGGAATGCCTGGGCTCCCAAAAGTGCCCGATGGCCGATGAATGCTTCTCCGAGATGGCCCGGGCCCGGGCCGCCGAGGCCGACGTGGTGATCACCAACCACGCGTTGCTGGCGGTGTCCGCGTTCGAAGGGCTCTCGGTGCTGCCGGACTTCGATGTGGCGATCATCGATGAGGCCCACGAACTGCAGGACCGGGTCACTTCCTCGGTGGCCAGCGCGCTGTCTCCGCGCACCGTGCTCACGGCCGCCGGGTCGATGAAGCGCCACTGCGCGGTCAACGTCGATGAAATGGTCAACGCCGCCAACCGGTTGGACAAGGCGCTGTCCGGGCAGGCCACTGGCCTGCTGGAACGCGGCTTGGACGAGGCCAGCGGGATTGCATTGAACGACATCGCCGAACAGGCCCGGGTCATCTTGTCCCTGACCAAGCCCGAAGCCGGGGATCCGGTGGACGGTGGCCGGCAGACGGCCCGATCGCAGATGCAGGCGGTGCTCGATGACTCGCTGCGGATGCTGGAGCACGAGGAACGCCGCGAGGTGATCTGGACGTCACGGCCGCGCGAGTTCGTTGAGGGCCGCGGCTACGTGGAGGCCGATGAATCCACCCCCGCCACCCTGAACGTGGCGCCGCTGTCGGTGGCCGGCAAACTGCGCGAGGGCCTGTTTGACGGGCGCACCGTCGTGCTCACCAGCGCCACCCTGGCCATCGGCGCCCAGTTCGACTCCGTCGCCGGGGCGCTGGGCCTGATGGGGGAGGGCGCCCCCTCCTGGCAGGGCGTGGACGTGGGCAGCCCGTTCAACTACCCCAAGCAGGGGATCCTGTACGTGGCCAAGCACCTGCCCAAGCCAGGGCGGCAGCTCAGCGCCGAAACCCTGGATGAGATCGAGGATCTGATCGAGGCCTCCGGGGGAGGGGCGCTGGTGCTGTTCACCTCGAAGCGCTCCGCCGAGGAGGCAGCGGCGATCCTGCGCCCGAAGCTGGACGTGCCGATCCTGTGCCAGGGGGAGGCGAGCATGAAATCCCTGGTCGCCGACTTCAGCGCCGACCGGGATGCGTGCCTGTTCGGCACCATGACCCTGTGGCAGGGGGTGGACGTGCCGGGGGACGCCTGCCGGCTGGTGATCATCGACAAGATCCCGTTCCCGCGCCCCGATGACCCGATCTCCAAGGCCCGCACCCAGGACATCGCCCGCCACGGCGGCAACGGATTCATGCAGGTCTCCGCCGCCCACGCAGCGGTGCGCCTGGCCCAGGGGGCCGGACGCCTGATCCGCTCGATCAACGACAAGGGCGTGGTGGCGGTGCTGGATTCCCGGATGGCCACCGCACGCTACGGCGGCTACCTGAAGAGCTCGCTGCCGCCGATGTGGCCCACCCCGGACAAGAAGGTCATCCTCGGGGTGCTCAAACGGCTGAACCCGAACAAGTAGCCGGTGCCGGCCGCCCCCGCCCGGGTCAGCCGCGCAGGCGCACCAGAACCTTTCCATGAAGCCCACCGGCCTCCACCAGCCGGTGGGCTTCGCCCGCCTGCTCCAGGGGCAACTCGCGATCCACCCGGTACTTCAGCTCCCTCGTGGCCAGCAACTCATTCAGCGCGGCGGCCGCCGCAGAAAGTTCCTCGGCTCTCGCGTTCGAGACGGCGAAACCCTTCACGCTCACATCCCGGGTGTAGAGCGCACCGACCGGAATGCTGGCCTCGGCCTGCAGGCCCGCGGAAATCAACACGGTGCCCCGGTTGGCCAGCGCCGGGATAAGCTGGGCCAGCTGCTGGTGACCCGACGTGTCCCACCAGATCGCCGTACCTTCGGGCACGTGGGAGGCCACCGCTTCGATGAGGTCGGGCCGGGCATAGTCCAGCACGGTGTCAGCCCCCAAACCCCTGACCCACGAATGATCCGCTGGGGCGGCGCTGGCAATCACCCGGGCGCCGCGGGCGCAAGCAAACTGCACGGCTGCACTGCCCACGGCACCGGCCGCCCCACCAATGAACACCGACTGCCCGGCGGCCAGCGGTGCGCTGCGCCCCAGCCCCAGCCACGCGGTGGTCATGGCATGGGACAGCGCCACCACGCCGCGCAAATCCGCCACGTTCTGCGGGACCGTGAAAAGCCGTGCGGCCGGCACCACGCAGAATTCGGCAAAGGACCCCTGCCGCCTGTCATACCCCAACGAGTTTGACCAGACCCGGTCCCCGACGCTGAACCCGGTGACCGACTCACCCACGGCCTCGACCGTGCCGGCCACATCCCGACCGATGATGAACGGGGAGGGAAGCTCGGTGGCGTACGCGCCGGAACGCACAAAGGTGTCCACATGGTTCACGCAGGAGAACTCGGCGCGCACCAACACCTCGTCCGGTTTCGGTGTGGGAATCGGAACCTCACGCACCGCAACGGATTCAGCCGGACCTGGAACATCGATAACCGCTGCACGCATCATGTCTCCAGCATGCTCCCGCGGCCGGCGCCAAGCCAAGTACGGCGGCAAATGCGCGCGCTGGGCGGGAAACGTAGACTCGTCACAGAACACCGCCGCACCCGGTGGTTGCCCGCCGACCCCTGTCAGGTAGAGGAGCAGTGCATGACCCACAGCTGGACCGCGCTGGCCGACAACGCTGCCCGTGATGTCAACGACCGTTTCGGGCACCGGCTCATGGGGCTGCCCGGCACCTGGATCGGAGCGTTGCGGGCACCGGTTCCCACCCCTAAGGCGCCGGCAGCCCGTGGGCGCCGGATCCGAGGGGACGCCCCATGGTCTGAATGGCACTACTGGTGGCAGGCCCACTACCTGGACGCGATCGTGGACATGGGGTGTCACTATGTGCGGGCCGGCGCACCCGAGGCAGCCAAGGCCGAGGTGCGCCGCGGGCTGCGGCTGCTGCGCGGGATCAAGATCCGCAACTTCGGGGTGTTCCCGAACTATTTTTTTGATGACATGGCCTGGCTGGCGCTCTCCAGCCACCGGCTGAACGCGCTGTCCCTGGAACTGCACCAACAACCGGCAAAACTTGCCCAGTCGGCGGTGGACTCGCTGACCCGCCAACTGCGCAGCGGTCAGGATTCGGTGCTTGGCGGCGGCCTGTACTGGTCACGCAAACGCGCGTTCAAGAACGTGCCGGTCAACGGCCCCGCGGCCCTGCACTTCGCCCGCATCGGGGACCGGAAAACCGCTGGCGCGCTGGTCGACTGGATGCGCGAGAAGCTCTTCGACCCCACCCTGGGCCTCTACCTGGATGGGATCTATCTGGTTAACGCCGGGCATCGGCTCGAAGGACAGATCTACACCTACAACCAGGGCCCAATCCTTGGGGCCTGGCTGGAGCTCGGGGACGAACGGTACCTGCGCCAGGCCGCCGACCTCATCGACGCGGTGGACCATCGGCTCACCGTTCCCCAGCAGGGGCTGCGCCTGGAACAGGGCGGGGATGGGAGCCTGTTCACCGGAATCCTCTGCCGCTACCTGGCGCTGGCCGCTACGGATCACCGGCTGCCGCAGCAGGCGCGGCAAACCGCCGCGCGGCTCGTTTCCGATACCGCCGCCACCGTCCTGGACAAGCAGACGGCCCAGCTGTCCGAAGCCGTGCAGCGCTGGAGCATCCTCTCGGCCGCAGCGGTCGTCACGCGGAGCACCGACCTGAAACGACGGACCTCATGAGCCTTCCACCGCAGGACTTGCCTCCGGCTCGCAGCGGACTCACCGCAGTGTGTTACGTGATCTTTCGCCAAGCCGACGCCGTGCTGCTGCAACAGCGGCGAGGCACTGGTTTCCTGGACGGGTACTGGGGCGCTGCCGCCGCCGGGCATCTGGAGAATGGGGAAAGCGCAGTAGCGGCAGCCATTCGAGAAGCTGGCGAGGAGCTGGGTGTACGGGTCTGCCAAGAACATCTTCACCCCCTGACGGTGCTGCAGCGCCCGGCTGCGGTCAAGGATCAGCCCGGCCGCGTCGACTTCTTTTTCGAATGCCGCACCTGGCAGGGCACACCCGAGATCCACGAGCCGGACAAAGCCGTGGATCTTCGCTGGTTCGGGCTCGATGACCTGCCAATCCCCGTGGTGCCCCACGAAAAGGTGGTCCTTGAACAACTGCGCCTGCCACTGCAGGACTTCACCTGCCTCGCTCCCTAGCGGACGTTATCCGGATGAATTGATTCCCGGCTTGGGTGGGAGCGTCGAGCAGAGCCAAAACAAAATCCCGGCGTGCCGCGTTTGGCAACGCGAAACACCGGGACTGTGCCGAAGGTGGCAGGAAGGCTAGAGCGAACGCATCACCGAAACAACGCGGCCCATGATGGTGGCGCTGTCGCCCAGAATCGGTTCGTAGCGCGAGTTCTGCGGAAGCAGCCAGGTGTGGCCATCACGCTGGCGGAAGGTCTTGACGGTGGCTTCCTCATCCAGCAGGGCGGCAACGATGTCGCCGTTGTCGGCGGTCTGCTGACGGCGCACCACCACCCAGTCGCCGTCGCAAATGGCGGCATCCACCATGGAGTCGCCCGAAACCCGCAACATGAACAGCTCACCGTGGCCCACGAGCTGACGCGGCAGGGAGAAGACATCCTCGACGCTCTGCTCAGCCAGGATCGGACCACCGGCGGCAATGCGTCCAACCAGTGGCACCATCGTGGTGTCCGCCGAGGTGCTCAGCTCAATGACCTTGGTGTCATCGGCCGGCTCCGGCTGGGCGGCCGGTTCCTTGGAAGCGGATTCAGACTCGTCGTTCAGCTGCAGCGGAAGCAGAATTTCCATGGCGCGGGGGCGGCGCGGGTCCCGGCGGATATAGCCGAGCTTCTCCAGCTGACCCAACTGGTGGGTTACCGAGGAGAGGCTGGCCAACCCGACCGAGTCGCCAATCTCACGCATCGAGGGCGGGTAGCCGTTGTTCCCGATGGCCCGCTGGATGGTTTCCAGGATCTTCTTCTGGCGGATGGTCAGCGACCGAGCATTGGCACGCGGAGTGCGTTGTGATGCTGACATGTAATTTCTGCCTTCCCTAACGATTGCGAGTCATGGCCGAGCGGTCAAACTGTCGGTGCTGACTGTTGTGATGTCTTCATGCTCGATTTACTTCGAAATCCTAGTGGATTTCGAAGCCTCTTTCAAAGATTTGTTCGAACTATCTAGACAAGTGTCGCCGAGCTCTGTTAGAAAAGATGTACTAGATCCGAACATATCTTCGAATGGGATGTTCGAACATTAGAAACTCGCATCACGCTCGTCCTGAGAGGAGATCGGCCATGGCCACTACGGCACTGGATAAAGATCAAAGCACCACACGCATGCGAATCCGCCTGACCCGACGCGGCTGGGTTGTGTTGATCGGGGTTCCGGTCTTCCTGCTGGCCCTGGCCGCAACTTTCCTGCTGACCACGTTCTCCAACTCCGTAATGGCCTCCGACCAGGAGCCAGTAGGCGTTGAAACGGTGGAGGTGACCGTCATTCCCGGGGACACCCTGTGGGACTTGGCCAGCGAATACGCGCAAGGCTACAACCAGGAAGATGCCATTCGCTACATCGGCGAAATGAACTCGCTGCATGGCGGCGTGCTGCAGGCCGGACAAACCCTGCAGATTCCGGTCCTGGACCAGCAATAGCCCGCGGTTCATTGTTACCGCCTGGAGCGTCACTGATTCACTGCCAGCGCCCGCCCCAGCTTAGAATTACCGTGTGAAAGACCGCAGTGAACTGTTAAGTCAACTGCCCTTGCGTGAGAATCTCCGCGGGCTCTCTCCCTACGGCGCGCCGCAAATCGACGTGCCCATCCAGTTGAACGTCAACGAAAACACCCATCCACTGCCGCCGGCCGTGGTCGAGGCAATTGCACAAGAAGTGGCCAAGGCCGCCACCACCCTCAACCGCTACCCGGACCGCGAATTCACCGAACTGCGTGAACTGCTCGCCGACTACCTGGGGCATGAACTGCGCGCCGAGAACATCTGGGCGGCGAACGGCTCGAACGAAATCCTGCAGCAAATCCTCCAGGCCTTCGGTGGACCGGGACGCAGCGTCATGAGCTTCGTACCCACGTACTCCATGTACCCGCTGCTGGCCAGCGGCACCGATACCGCCTTCATCGCCGGAACCCGTGCCGCGGACTTCACGCTCAGCGCCGAATCGGCCGCCAGTCAGGTGCGCGAACACCGCCCGAACATCGTGATCCTCTGCTCACCCAACAACCCCACGGGTACCGCCCTGGGGCTGGATGTCATCCAGGCCGTCTACGAGGCGGCCAGCGAGAACAACGCGATCGTGATCGTCGATGAGGCCTACGCCGAGTTCGCGTTGGCCGGCACCAAGTCCGCGCTGGGCCTGCTGCCCGGCCGCCAGCGCCTGATCGTCACCCGGACCATGTCCAAGGCGTTTGCGCTGGCCGGGGCACGCCTTGGCTATCTGGCCGCGGCCCCTGAAGTCAGTGACGCCATCCGGTTGGTGCGCCTGCCCTACCACCTCTCGGCGGTCACCCAGGCCACCGCGATCGCGGCACTGAAAAACGTGGACGCACTGCTGGCCGAGGTCGAACAGATCAAGACCCAGCGTGACCGGATCGTCACCCGGTTGACCGAACTGGGCCTGCAGCCCTCGGTCAGCGATTCGAACTTCGTGTTCTTCGGCGGGCTGCAGGATCCGGAAGCGATTTGGCAGGGCCTGCTCGAGGCAGGGATCATTGTGCGTAACAACGGGATCCCTGGCACCCTGCGCGTCACCGCCGGCACCGAGGCGGAAACCACCGCCTTCCTCGACCGGCTCAGCGAGCTGCTCGAACCGGCGCACCAGCAAACTGCCAGAAGCTAGCGAAGGAAGAAGATGTCTGCCGAATCCCTGGGCGGCCGCAAAGCCCGCATGGAACGCGTGACCAGCGAGTCGTCCGTGTTCGTTGAACTTGACCTGGACGGCACCGGCAAGTCCGAGATCAGCACCTCCGTGCCGTTCTTCGACCACATGCTCACCGCACTGTCCAAGCACTCGCTGATCGACCTGACCGTGCGCGCCACCGGCGACACCCACATCGACGTGCACCACACCGTGGAGGACACCGCCATCACCATTGGCGAGGTGCTGCGCACTGCCCTGGGCAACAAGGCCGGCATCCGCCGGTTCGGCACCGCCTACGCGCCGTTGGACGAGGCCCTGGCCCGCGCCGTCGTGGACATCTCCGGCCGGCCCTACCTGGTGCACGGCGGGGAGCCGGCCGGCCAGGAATACCACCTGATCGGCGGGCACTTCACCGGGTCGATGACGCGCCACGTCTTCGAGTCGCTGACCTTCCACGCCCAGATCTGCGCCCACATCGAGGTACTCTCCGGGCGCGACCCACACCACATCGTTGAAGCGCAGTTCAAGGCCCTGGCACGGGCGCTGCGCGAAGCGGTGGAAACCGACCCCCGCATGGGGGACCAAATCCCGTCCACGAAGGGTGCGCTGTAGGTGGGAAGTAAAAACGTAGTCGTCCTGGACTACGGGTCCGGCAATGTCCGCTCTGCGGTACGCGCCCTGGAGGCGGCCGGAGCCAATGTGGAGTTGACCGCCAACTCCACCGCGATCCTGGAAGCCGATGGCCTGGTGGTCCCCGGGGTGGGGGCCTACGCCTCGGTGATGCAACAGCTCAAGGCCATTGACGCGCCGCGCTGGATCGGACGCCGGGTTGCCGGCGGCCGACCGGTGCTGGGCATCTGCGTTGGCCACCAGGTCTTCTTCGATGAGGGCGTGGAACACGGGGTGCGCAGCCAGGGCCTGGGCGAATGGCCCGGCGTCGTGGAGCGCCTGGAAGCCGAAGTGATCCCACACATGGGCTGGAACACCGTCCAGGTTCCCGAGGGCAGCCGATTGTTCGAGGGGATCGAACAGGAGCGGTTCTACTTCGTGCACTCCTACGGCGTGCGCCACTGGGAGTTTGACATCACCCAGCCGGCGATGAGCGCCCCCAAGGTCACCTGGAGCACCCACGGCACCCCGTTTGTCGCCGCCGTGGAAAACGGTCCGCTCTCCGCGGTCCAGTTCCACCCCGAGAAATCCGGCACGGCGGGCAACCGCCTGCTGCGCAACTGGTTGGAGACCCTCTAAACATGTGGACCGTTGTCTTGTTGGGAGTCGGAGCCTTCCTGGCCGGGGGAGCGATCTCCCTGAAAAGCCAGAAAGCCCACATCTCCTGGATCATCGCCTGCTGGGCGCTGGCCGCCATGGCAGTCATTGCCGGGTGGGTCCTGACCCTGTAGCGCCCTACGCCACCGCAGAACACAAAGGAAACAATGAGCGAGCAAACACACCTGGAACTGCTTCCCGCCGTCGACATCGCCAACGGGCAGGCCGTACGCCTGGTCCAGGGCGAAGCCGGCTCCGAGACCGGCTACGGCGATCCGCTGGAAGCCGCCTTGGCCTGGCAGAACGACGGCGCCGAATGGCTGCATCTGGTGGACCTGGACGCCGCCTTTGACCGCGGACACAACACCGACATTGTCCAGCGCATCGCCCAGGAACTGCAGATCAAGGTGGAGCTCTCCGGCGGCATCCGCGATGACGCCTCACTGGAGCGGGCCCTGGAATTCGGCGCCACCCGAGTGAACCTGGGCACCGCCGCCCTGGAGAACCCCGAATGGACCGCCAAGGCCATTGAGCGCTTCGGCGACAAGATCGCCGTCGGCCTGGACGTGCGCGGCACCACCCTGGCCGGTCGCGGCTGGACCAAGGAAGGCGGGGACCTGTGGGAGGTGCTCGCCCGGCTGGAGGACGCCGGCTGCCCGCGCTACGTGGTCACCGACGTCACCAAGGACGGCACCCTGCGCGGCCCGAACGTGAAGCTGCTGCTGGAAATGTGCGCCAAGACCGACAAGCCGATCGTGGCCTCCGGCGGCATCTCCTCCCTGGATGACCTGCGCGCGCTGCGCGAACTGGTTCCCGAGGGCGTCGAAGGCGCCATCATGGGCAAGGCGTTATACGCCGGTCGCTTCACCCTGCAGGACGCTCTGGAAGTCGCGGCCGGACGGGCTTAAGGGGTTCGCACAATACGGTTCGAAAGTGGGCTGGGCCCGGTGGAAGACACCGCGCCCGGCCCACATCACGTTTAACCGAAGTCACAAGCGGTCCGGCGCACTTGCGCGAGCTTATAGCATGGGTACATGAGCTCCACTTCCTCCTCCCAGCCCGAGCCCAAACGCCACCTGCCCGGCCACATCGCCGCGGCCTTGGCGCAGGCCGGAAGCAAGTCCGATTCGGCCGGCCAAAGCTGGGAAGGACGTGACCTGAGCGGGGACGGCAACCCGCTGCACAACTTCGACAAGGACGACGGCCTGGCCAACGCGCAGGTCGTCGAGGCGCTGGATCAGCTGCGCGCCGGCACCGGCGATGAAGCCGCGGTGCACCGGGCGCTGGCCGAGGCCCGGGTGTTTGTCGCCATCGTGGCCCAGCTGGGGGAAGAGGCGATGACCGAGCATGGGTTCGCCTCCGACAAGGAAGCGGACATGGCGCTGGTGAAGATCAAGGCGCCGGATGGCCGGATGGCCCTGCCGGTGTTCACCACCGTGGAACGCCTGCAGGCCTGGCACCCCGAAGCCCGCCCGGTGGCGGTCTATGCCCCGCGCGCGGCACTGTCCGCGGTCAGCGAGGAAGCGGACCTGCTGGTGCTGGATCCGGGCAGCGACTACACCTTTGTGCTGCGCCGCCCCGGGGTGTGGACCCTGGCCAAGCAGGTGCAGTGGACCC
>NZ_JAVGCZ010000021.1:0-46502 GCF_052928425.1 Glutamicibacter sp. BSL13 | reverse complement strand
CTGCAGCGCTGCGACTTCGTGTCGATCGGCACCAACGACCTGATCCAGTACACGATGGCCGCCGACCGGCCGCTGGGCGCGCTGGCCGCCCTGAACGACCCCTGGCAGCCGGCGGTGCTGCACCTGGTGCAGGCCACGGCGCAGGGCGCACGCAGCAGCGGAGGCAAACCCGTGGGCGTGTGCGGTGAGGCGGCCGCCGACCCGGCCCTGGCCGTGGTGCTGGTTGGGCTGGGAGTCGCCTCCCTGTCCATGAACCAGCGCGCCCTGCCGGCGGTCGCCCAGGTGCTGCGCGGCGTGGACTCGCACACCGCGCGCCGCCTGGCACAGCTGGCGCTGCATGCCGCGTCCGCCGCCGAGGCGCGACAGCTGGTGCGCGCCGAGCTGCCGGACCTGCAGCGCTTCGGCCTCTAGCGCCCGGCACCGCGCCGGCCAGCGGAAACCAGGACCAAGCAGCACGCCCAAGCCCAACCGAAAACACCACCGATTACCATTTCACCGAAGGAGTCATCATGGCAGAACGTATCGCCACCATTGCCAGCCGTGTGGGCCTGCACGCCCGCCCGGCCGCGATCTTCGCCGAGGCCGCCGCCGAGCAGCCCGTCGAGGTCACCATCGCCCTGGAGGGCGAACCCATCGAGGAGGCGCTGGACGCCTCCAGCATCCTGTCCCTGATGGGCCTGGGCGCCGAACACGGAACCCGGGTGGTGCTGCGGGCCGAAGGCGAAGGTGCCGAACAGGCGCTGGAAACACTGGCCGCAGTACTGGAAACCGACCACGACGCCCAGTAGGGGCCCGCGCCGCCGGCCCCAGCGGTACGGCACAGATCACCCTGTGAAATCGCCACGCGGTGCGCGTGGCGATTTCACTTTGTCCCGGGTCCGGAGCACAGTGGAAGGATGCGTTTGTTCAACCGTCGGCGGCACCGGATGGTGGCCGCCGCCCTGCTGCTGCCGCTGCTGGCCGGGTGCGCAAGCCCCGGATCCGATCAGGAGCCGGCCCCGCAGGAGCAGGCGCCGCAGCAGGTGGACTGCCAGCAGGTGGCCTGCGTCGCGTTGACCTTCGATGACGGTCCGGGAGAGTACACCGACCGGCTGCTTGATGAACTGGGCGAAGCCCAGGCCCCGGCCACGTTCTTCGTGCTGGGAAAGAATGTGGGGCACTACCCGCAGGCGCTGCAGCGCATGGTGGCGGAGGGCCACCAGATCGGTTCGCACAGCTATGACCACAAGGACATCACCAAGCTGACCCGCGAGGGAATCGAGCATGAGGTGCAGTGGACCGATGAGGCCGTCCAGCAGGCCGCCGGGGTGACGCCCGAGGTGTTCCGTCCGCCGTACGGCGCCAACGGGGTGGTCTACAACCGGCTGATTCCCACCCCCTTGCTGTTGTGGGACGTGGACACGCTGGACTGGAAGCACCACGACCCGAAGAAAACCGTGAAGATCGCCATGCAGGAGGTCAGCCCGGGGTCGGTAATCCTGATGCACGATATCCACGAGACCTCGGTGGACGCGGTGCCCGAGCTGGTGCAGCAACTGCGCGAGGCCGGGTACACCCTGGTGACCGTGCAGGACCTGTTCGCCCACACGGAGTTCGAGCCCGGGAGCGTCTACACAAAGCTGAAGACCCCGGCCAGCGCCGGGCCCTCCCCCAGCGCCCCGGCCGATTCCCAGTAATCGCCGGTCAGGGGGCCTGCTGCGCGTACTGCTTCAGGCGCGCCAGCATCGTTTCGTCGCTGGCCCGCACCTGTTCGGCAAAGCGCTCGCATTCCTGGACCGTCAGGTCCGGGTCGATGATCATCACCTGCAGGATCACCCGGGTGTCGGCGCCCAGCGCGGTGAGGTCAAAACGGTAGGACAGCGCGTCGGTATCCTCCGAGGAGTGCAGGACCAGGGTGTTGGGCTCCACCAGGTCGTGGATGACGAACTGCCGTGAAAGGCCCGCCACCTGGTAATCCAGCAGGGTGCCCACCCGCGGCGGGTCCTGGCTGGCGTCCATGTAGCTCACCTGCGGCATCCACAGGTTCGCCGACCCCCAGTCGGTCAGCAGCGCCCAGACGCGGTGCACCGGCAGGTGGATGGTTTCCACGCTTTCGAACACAGTGAACTGACTCATACGCGAATCGTGCCATGGGTGGCCCGGAAAGTGAATAGGTCCACGGACCGGGGGCGGGAGCCGGTGGGGCCCGGCTACCAGCCCTCTTCGTCGTCCGCCTCGGAAATCCCCAGCTCCGGTTCCTGTTCCGCGTCAAAGGTGTG
Source organism: Glutamicibacter sp. BSL13 (assembly GCF_052928425.1). NCBI lineage: Bacteria > Bacillati > Actinomycetota > Actinomycetes > Micrococcales > Micrococcaceae > Glutamicibacter > Glutamicibacter sp. BSL13. The sequence goes on along the minus strand of NZ_JAVGCZ010000021.1, from coordinate 44,244 downwards.
CCACGCTTCGGTGAAGTCGGCAATCGCGTCCAACTCGTCCAGCTGGTCGGAGTCCAGCACTTCCTGGGCCTCGGGCAGGTTCAGGATGGTGCTCACTGCATGGAACGGGTGGCGTTCGAAGAAGTCCAGGGGCGTGACCTCCGGGTTGAAGGTCAGGTCCTCGGTCTGGGCGAACAGGTCGATATAGCGCTCCACCGCGGATTCCAGCCGGGTCAGGTTGATGCCGGTCAGGGATTCGTTGTAGATCTCAGCAGTGGCATCAGCCCACTGCTCAATGAGCTCCTCGCTCATCTGTGCCATTGTTCTCCGCCTCGGGGTCGCTGTGGTGGTTCGTAGCAATTCATCTTATGACGCACAGCCGGAGCTGTCATGCCGATTCTCCGTGATCTATCTCCACCCTCGGCCACGATGGCGGGCAGGGAATTTGCCGTGGCGCGACCCGGCGAGCATGCCGGAACGAACCCGGTTTTTCCAGGTCAGGTCGCGCCAGGCAGGGACTTGGGGTGTGCACCGAGGGCCCGGGCACGACCGGAGGCGCTGCCCAACCGGCTGGCAAGAGCCAAAACTTGGCGGTAGCTGGCGATCTGCTGGCGACCGTGGCCAGGGTGCAGCGCCTCGCGCAGACTGGGGGCATGACACCTACACCGCTCAAGGCCCTCATCCTGGTCTGCACGCTCACCCCCTCCCCGAAGCCCTCCAGCAGTGACCTGCTGGCCCGGCAGGTCGCCGAGGAATTGAAAAAGCACCACGTCGAAAGCCAGCTGCTGCGGGTGGTCGACCACGACGTCAAACCCGGGGTGCTCACCGACATGGGCCCAGGTGACGCCTGGCCGCAGATCCGCAAGACCATGCTGGAATCAGACATCCTGGTGATGGCCACCCCCATCTGGGTGGGCCACCCGGCCAGCCCGGCGCAGCGCGTCCTGGAACGGCTGGACGCCGAGTTGTCGGAAACCGATGAGAAGGGGCGCCCAATTCTCTTTGACCGCGTCGCCCTGGTTGCGGTGGTGGGCAACGAGGACGGTGCCCACCATGTGGTGGCGGAGCTTTCCCAGGGGCTGGCCGAGGTGGGCTTCAGCCTTCCGGCGCAGGGCTCCACCTATTGGGTGGGCGAGGCCATGCACACCGTGGACTACCAGGATCTGGAACAGACCCCGGAGGTGACCGCGAACGCCACCTCCATCGCGGTGCGCAACACCGCGCACCTGGCCCGGCTGCTGCGGCAGAACCCGTACCCCGCGCCCCCGCAGGATTAGCGGACACCGTCGCAGGCGCCGCGTTGGCGGCGGCCGCCCCGGGCAAGGCAATGGCCGGCACCCCTGGGGTGCCGGCCATCCTGCGCGGCAACCGGGTGTGTCCGGCAGCCGACGGAGACTAGTCGTTGAGCAGGTCGTAGCGCACGATCGTCTGGTCGCGGTCCGGGCCAACGCCGATGGCCGAGATCCGGGTGCCGCTCATGGCCTCGAGCGCCAACACGTAGTTGCGCGCGTTTTCCGGCAGGTCTTCCAGGCTGCGGGCCCCGCTGATGTCCTCGGTCCAGCCGTCGAAGTACTCGAAAATCGGCTTGGCGTGGTGGAATTCGGTCTGCGTCATCGGCATTTCGTCGTGGCGCACCCCATCCACGTCATAGGCCACGCAAACCGGAATCTTCTCGATGCTGGTCAGCACATCCAGCTTGGTCACGAAGTAGTCGGTGAAGCCGTTCACGCGCGAGGCGTGGCGGGCCATGACCGCGTCGTACCAGCCGCAGCGGCGCGGACGACCGGTATTCACGCCGAACTCGCCGCCGGTCTTCTGCAGGTATTCGCCCATCTCGTCAAACAGTTCGGTGGGGAACGGCCCGGCACCCACACGGGTCGTGTAGGCCTTGATGATGCCAATGGAGCGGTTGATCCGGGTGGGGCCAATGCCCGAGCCCACGGACGCGCCGCCGGCGGTCGGGTTGGAGGAGGTCACGAACGGGTAGGTGCCGTGGTCAACATCCAGGAACGTGGCCTGGCCGCCTTCCATGAGCACCACCTTGTCCTCATCCAGGGCCTTGTTCAGTTCATAGGTGGAATCGATGACCAGTGGACGCAGGCGCTCGGCGAAGGACAGGAAGTACTCGACGATTTCCTCGACGGTCACCGCACGGCGGTTGTAGACCTTGACCAGCAGTTCGTTCTTCTGACGCAGCGCGCCTTCAACCTTCTGGCGCAGGATTGATTCATCGAACACGTCCTGCACGCGGATGCCCAGGCGGCCGATCTTGTCCATGTAGGTGGGCCCGATGCCGCGGCCGGTGGTGCCGATGGCCCGCTTGCCCAGGAAACGCTCGGTGACCTTGTCCATGGTCTGGTGATAGGGGGCCACCAGGTGGGCGTTGGCCGAGACCCGCAGGCGTGAGGTGTCCGCCCCGCGGGCTTCCAGCCCGTCAATTTCCTCGAACAGGGCCTCGAGGTTCACCACGCAGCCGTTGCCGATGATCGGGGTGGCGTTCGGGGACAGGATGCCGGCGGGAAGGAGCTTGAGCTCATACTTCTCACCGCCAACAACCACGGTATGCCCGGCGTTGTTGCCGCCGTTGGGCTTGACCACGTAGTCGACCTTGCCACCGAGCAGATCGGTGGCCTTCCCCTTGCCTTCGTCGCCCCACTGGGCGCCGACGATCACGATTGCTGGCATGGGATCCTCCCCCTTGCGTAAAGCAGTGGTACCGGCGTGCTTCGCGCCGCCCCGGCACGGTGCCGGGCAAAAATATACCCCTTGACGCACTTACAGGACCATGGGTCCACCATAAGAGTTCAGGGGGCTCTTACAACCAAAGTTTAGCGAACCGGTAGGTTATTCTCGAGCTCGTTGCCGTGTGCCGTCATGTGTTCTGCCTGCGCCGGCTCCGCCAGCAGGCGCGGACCCGGACCCGGAACTAGAAAAGCTGCATCAAACGCGGGACATCCCCTCGCTCCGTGACCGGGTGCCCGTAGGCACGGGCACGTTTGCCGATCACCACGGCCAGGACAAACAGCAGCAGCGCGGCTGGCCAGCCCAGCGGATCAAAGAGGCCCAGGAACCCCACGCTTCCAAGGATGAGCGTGTTCCTGCGGTAGACCCGGGCCACCTGCGGGACGCAGCCCAGAATATGCCCCCGCACCGTCATCCGGTACGCCAGAACGATTCCGCCAAGCAGCAGCAGCCCGGGCAGTTGGAACAGCACCGAATGGCTCAGCAGGACCACCAGGCCCGCGCCGGCGAACAGCAGCACCTCCAGGGCTCCACCCACGGTACTGCTGCGCATTCTTCCTCCAAAAATCGACACCGCGCGCTCCCGCGGCGCCCGGTTCATCGGCCAGCGTGGTGCATAAGAAGGCGATGTTACTGCATCGTCCTGGAGGTTGGGCATTGCTGCCCCCCCCGCTGGACCGCGCGGGGCCGCGCGGCCGGCCTTGGGCGGTTATCCGCCGCGGGGAGTACACCAGCACACCCAGCGCCAGCCCAATCAGCACCACCCCCAGCCATCCAACGACGCCCAGGTGTTCGCCCACAATCAGCACGGCCAGCACGGCGGCCACCGCCGGTTCCAGCAGGGTGATGGTGGTGGCGGTGCTGGCGTTGACCCGCGAAAGTCCCACCCCGAAGAGCACATACCCCAGGAACATCGGGACCAGGCTCAAATACAGGCCCACCCAGGTGTTCACCACCGAGGCCAACAGCGGCGCGCCGGTCAGCAGCAGCACCGGCATCAGCAGCAGCCCGCCGGCACTGAACACCGACCCCACCGCCGCGCGGCGCTCGATGCCGCTGCCCATCAGCCGGCCCACCACCCAGGAGTACAGCGCGTAGCTGGCCCCGGCCAGCAGACCCAGCAACACGCTGGCCACGACCTGCTGCTGCCCGGCCTGGTCGCCGGCGCTGCGGGCCAGGCACAGCAGGACGCTGCCGGCTACCCCCACGGCCACGGCCAGCCACCACCGTGCCCACAGGGGGTGTCCGTCAAAAATCCGTTCCAGCACTCCGGAGAGCACCGGCGCGGAGCCCAGGGAGATCACGGTTCCCAGGGCCACCCCGCCCAGGTGCATGGAGGATTAGAAAGCGAGCGGATACACGAAGACCGCCAGCGCGCCGGCGGCGAGAAGCCCACCGCGCCGACGCAGCTCCGAGCGTTGCCGGCGCAGCTGGGGCAGGGCAATCATCCCCTGCAGCAGTCCGCCAATGCCCAGGGACGCCGCCCCAATGGCCAGTGGGGAGACGCCCTGGGCGAAGCTCGCCGCGGTCCCGGTGGTTCCCCACAGGATCGAGGTGACCACCAGGGCCAGGACGCCGGGGGCCGCGGCGCGGCTCACCGGGACTCCACCCACCCGGCGATGATCCGGCGCGCCGCCACCAGACGCTGGTCGCTGCCTTCCAGGCCGGCCCGGGCCATGGCACCCTCCAGCAGGTAGGAGATCTGTTCGGCCAGCGCAGCGGCCCGCCCCGGGTCCTGCGTGCCCAGGTGTCCGCGCAGGAGGTGTTCAACTTCGGCCTTGTGCCGGGCCACGGTGGCACGACCAGGGTGGCCGGCGGGCAATTCGGCCGCCGCGTTGAGCAGGCCGCACCCGCGAAAACCGTGCGCGTAGGCCATGTGCGCGTGGTCCAGGTACGCGTCCACCACCGCCAGCACCCCGGCCTGCGCCCCGCGCTGGCGGCCCAAACGTTCACGGTAGAGCTCCAGCCACTGCTGGTGGCGCCGCTCAAGGTAGGCGGCGACCAGCTCGGCCTTGGACCCAAAGTTGTTGTACAGGCTCATTTTCGCCACCCCGGCACCCTGGATGATCCCGTCGATGCCGGTGGCGGCGATCCCGTTCGCGTAGAAACGCTGCGCCGCTTCCTGCAGCAGCCTCTCCCTGGCACTGATCCGTGGGGACATCATCCACCTCCACTAGACAGACTAGTCTAGAACCTGTGGTGGCCCAGGAACTATGACGGCCGCGGCGACGCGTCCGTAATCAGGCGCAAATCCCCCAGCAGCGGATGGTCCTGGCCGAACCAGCAGATCTCCACCTGCTCCACGAACCCTGCCTCATGCCACAGCAGCACCTGCGCCGCGCCGGGGGTCTCATCGATCTGCGCATCGAGAGGTAACGGGTTTTCCACTCCCGCCGGCAATGGGGCCGCAGCGCCCCGGCGGGTCAGGACCAGGCACTGGCCGCAGTGCGGGGCGGCTTCGACAAGGCAGGCGGCAAACTGACTGGCCAGGATCGAACCCAGCGCGGGCAACGCGGCCACGACCTCCCGCAGGAACCTGTGCTGGGCCGCGACCTGCTCACCGGACGCCTGCCCCTGCCCCTGACCACCTCTGGGGCGCTGGCCTCGGGGCTCCTTCATGTGCCGGTCACCGGTTGGCGCAGGATGGTGCGCAGTTTATCCGGCGCACTGCGCCGGATATCGCTCAAATAGATTTCGTGATGCCGCCCGGTCAGCCGCAGGCCGGCATCCGCTGCGTGGGCATGCAGCTGCCCCATCACCCCGCCCTCGTCATCGAACGAACCCACATGCAGGGTCTGCAGACACGTTCCCTCCTCCAGGCGTTCCAGACGCACCTGATCCAGCAGCGGACTGGCGCCGCTGGCCCCAATTTGCTGGCGGGCCAGGTCAAGCAGGGACGCATCGATCCAGTCCGGGACCATGGTCATCAGCGTCCACAGCCATTGGGACTTGTCCCGCCGGACGGTAAAGGCCCCCATGTCCTCGGCCCACCACAGCCCCTCCAGGGGCATGACAACATAGTCCCGCCGCAGTTCGTTCTTGCTGTGGAACTTGAGTTTGTAGGCCAGCGGAAATAGGGCCCCGATGCCCTGCGCAAAGCGCTGGGAGGTGTTCGGGTCACCGTACCCGTCAATCATCAGGTACTGCAGGGCGGGCACCGCAATCCGCTGGACGCGTCCGCGCGGCGCACGATATGCCTCGATCTGCCGCTTGAAGTCCACCTTCGCTCCCACTGCGGCTCACCCCTCCCCGTCATGGGCGCACGGCCCTGAATCCTGGTGTCCAGACTACCCAGGTCTCCTACCCCAGCGGCAGGGGGCCTAATGCGCAGGGCGGGACAACTGCCCCTAGACTGGTGGGTATGGCCCTAACTCAGTCGGCGGTGGTGAGCACCGCAGTGGATATCCTGCAGCGGTTTGGGTTGGCCGACCTGTCAATGCGCCGCTTGGCCCGGGAACTGGACGTCCAGGTGGGGGCGCTGTACTGGCACGTGAAGAACAAGCAGGAACTGCTCGGCCAGGTCGCCGCTGCCCTGCTGAACACTCCGCAGCTCGCGGTGGATCCCACCGATTTTGCGCACCCCCGCGATGCGCTGCTGCAGTTGTGCCGCAAGCTGTACCTGACCCTGCTGCCCATTCAGGACAGCCCGGAGGTGCTTGAGGTGGCCAGCGCCCTGCAGGTGACCGGCCTGGCCCCGCTGGCCCAGCTGGATCGGCTGCTGCAGTCGGCCGGGATGCCGGCCCAGGAGGCCGCGTTCGGCCGCCAGCTGCTTCTGAACCACATTCTGGGGTCGGTGGCCTACCGGCAGAACCTGGTGCAGTTGGACGTCAGCCACGAGCAGGCGGACGGGTTTGACTGGGCCCTGCAGCGGGCGGTCGCCGGGCTGTTGCCGAAAACCGCGGGCTGAGCCACAACGTCCCGCCCGCCGCAGGGCGGCAGGGAAACTAGCTCAGCTCCCCGCCGGATAGCCGCAGATAGCAGCCGGCACACAGCGACTCATACCAGACGTCCTCGCCGTCGATGGCGACCTGGTCCCCGTCGAAAACCACCTCATCGCCGACCCGGCGGGTGTTGAACATGGCCTTGCGCCCGCAACGGCAGATGGTTTTGAGCTCCTCAAGGGAGTGCGCCAGCTCCATCAGCCGGGCCGATCCGGGAAACGCGTGGGTCCTGAAATCGGTGCGGATGCCGTAGGCGAGCACCGGCACGTCATCGAGCACCGCGATGCGCAGCAGGTCATCAACCTGGTCACGGCTGAGGAACTGGGCCTCGTCCACGAGCAGGCACGCCACCGGCGGGGCATCCACGTGGGTCAGCAGCGCCTCGGGGTCCTCCCCGGAGGCGAGGGCCGCGAACTGCTCGCGCAGGTTGTCCGCGGGACCAACCACGAAATCAACTTCCCGTTCCAGTCCCAGCCGGGACACAATCGAGCTGTCCCCCTTGGTGTCGACCCCCGGCTTGGCCAGCGCGATGCGCTGGCCGCGCTCCTCATAGTTGAACGCGGCCTGCAGCAGGCTGGTCGACTTGCCCGAGTTCATTGCCCCGTAGCGGAAATACAGTTTGGCCACTGACGCTCCCTTAGCTCGTACCGGATGGCCCGGAAGCCACGGTTCCCGAGTGTAGTTTGTCCGCCCGGCGCCCTAGGAATCGGTAAATGATGCTGATCACCACCACGAACGGCACGCCAAAGACCAGGGTGAGGCGGAACTGTTCGGTGAACAGGGAGGTCACCAGCAGTCCGGCCAGCAGCAGGGCGCCCAGCAGCGAACCGGCCGGAAAGCCGGGCAGCCGGAAGTCCGGGGTGGTGCCCTGCTGGCGATGCCGGCGGCGGAAGGCCACGTGGCTGAGCAGGATCATCAGCCAGGTCGCCATGGCACCGAAGGTTGCCAGGGAAATCATGATGCCCATCCCGCCCTCGGGCACCAGGGCGTAGACCACCGCGGCGACCGCGATCCCCCCGGCGGACATCCACACCGCATGCACCGGGGCCCCGTTGGCCGCGACCCTGCCGCTGAGCGCCGGCGCGTAGCCGACCTCGGACAATGACTTCAGGGTGCGGGAGGCGGCGTACAGCTGAGCGTTCATGGCCGACAGCGCGGCCACGATCAGCACGAAGTTCAGCACCGAATCGGCGTAGGGGATCCCCACCACCTGCATCACCGTCACGAACGGGGATCCGCCGTTAAGCAGCTCATCGCGCGGAGCAATGCACAGGATCAGGCCCAGGGTGGCGATGTAGAACAGCAGCAGGCGCAGGAACGTGACCTTGAAGGCCCGGCGCACCGCCGCCCGCGGCTGACGGGCCTCGGCCGCGGCGATCGCAATGACCTCCACCCCCATGTAGGAGAAGATCGCCACGATGACCGCACCCCATACCCCCAGCGGGCCGCCAGCGAAGAACGGGGCCTGCGCGGTGTAGTTCGCCACCCCGTAGTCGGGATTGCCGCTGCTCAGCACCAGCCACCCGGCCACGATGATGAAGGCCAGCACGGCGAAGACCTTGATGGCGGAGAACCAGTACTCGGTGCTGCCAAAGGCGCGCACATTGCTCATGTTCACCCCCAGCAGGGCCACCGAGAACAGGACCACCCACAACAGCGGCTGCACCTGCGGGAACCACAGCTGCATGTACTGCCCGACCACACTGACCTCGGTCCCCACCGCCAGCACCAGCGCGGACCAGTACAGGTAGCGGGTCATGAACCCGGCATAGTTGCCCAGGTATTTTTGGGCGAAGAGGCCGAAGGAGCCGGACACCGGGTGCTGCACCGTCATTTCGGCGAGCGCGCCCATCACCAGCAGCGCGATCAGCCCGCCCAGCACGTAGCTGAGGATCACACTGGAGCCGGCCATCTCGATGCCCAGCTTGCTGCCCATGAACAGCCCGGTGCCGATCGCGCCGCCCAGCGCGATCATGGACATCTGCCCGGAGCCCAGGGTGCGCTTCAGCCCGCCGCCGGTGGCGTCGGGCACCGTACTTTCTGACACGTACCGTCCTCGGATTCACAGTTCACCGCGCCCCACGCTGGGGCGCCGTGAACAACGCTACCGCGCCCACCCCAGGGGCCGCAGCCTGCCCCGGTCTTGGTCCCGGGACGCCAAGCTGGACTAGGTCACCGCGTTTCGACGCGTGAACTCCTCCCGCTGCCAGGCCCCGGTGTGCAGAACCTCACGCAGAATTTCCACCGCATCCCAGATATCGGTGCGCGAAAGATACAGCGGGGTCACCCCAAAACGCAGGACCTCCGGTTCCCGGTAGTCACCGATGACCCCGCGTTCAATCAGTGCGGCCATTACGGCGTAGCCGTGGGGGTGGCGGAAGCTGACGTGGCTGCCGCGCTCGGCGTGCTGCTGCGGGGTGACCAGTTCCAGCCCCAGTCCGGGGCAGCGTTCGCGCACCAGCTCGATGAACAGGTCGGTCAGCTCCAGGGACTTGGCCCGCAGCTGGTGCTGGTCCGCCTCCAGCGACACGTCCAGGCCCACCTCGAGCATCGCCAGCGAAGTGATCGGCTGGGTGCCGCACATGAAGCGGCGGGCGTCATCGGCCGGGGCGTAGTCCTCATCCATGGCAAAGGGCTGTGCGTGCGACCACCAGCCGGAGAGCGGTTGCCAGAAACGCCGCTGGTGCCTGGCGTTGACCCAGATGAACGCCGGGGCGCCCGGCCCGCCGTTGAGGTACTTGTACGTGCAGCCCACCGCATAGTCCGCGTCGGCCCCGTTCAGGTCCACCGGCACCGCGCCGGCGGCGTGGGCCAAATCCCAGATCGCCAGCGCCCCGGCCTCATGGGCGGCGGAGGTGATGGCGGGCATGTCCCACATCCGCCCGGTGCGGTAGTTCACGTGGGACAGGGAGATCAGCGCGGTGTCCGGCCCCAGGGCGGCCAGCAGTTCGTCCTGGGTGTCGATCAGCCGTACCTCGTAGTCCACGCCGGTTTCGGTGGTGACCGAGTTCAGCAAATCCGCCAGGCCCTGGGCGATGTAGATGTCGGTGGGGAAGTTGTCCCGCTCGGTGATGATTACCCGGCGCCCGGGTCCGTCGACCTGCTGGATGCGCAGCGCCGAGGCCAGCGCCTTGAACAGGTTCAGGCTGGTGGTGTCCGTGACCACCGTTTCCCCGGGGTTGGCCCCCAGCAGTGTTCCGAGCTTGTCGCCCAGCCGGGTGGGAAGCTCAAACCAGCCCGCGGTGTTCCAGGAGCGGATCAACCCCTGGCCCCACTGTTCGTTCACCACTTCGGCGGCCCGTTCGGCCGCCCCGACCGGCAGCGGCCCCAGCGAGTTGCCGTCCAGGTAAATCACCGCCTCGGGCAACACAAAACGGTCCCGGAAGCGGGCCAGGGGATCCTGGCGGTCCAGGGCCTGCAGGGCTTCGCGACTGGTCTGAGTGCTCATCGTGACCTTTCAACAAACGGTGCGCCGGTGTCTGCGCGTGATCGGAGGTGAAACCCCATCATAGAATTGGAATCAAGATTGTGGTGGCGCAGCCGAGGTTCTGCGCAAGAAGGGCCGGAGGTTCCGTGGCTGATTCGAAATTCCCCGTGCCCGAGGATGGTGCGTCGAATCCGGTTCGCGTCGATGCGACGGACCTGGCGATCCTGGCGGAACTGGGCCAGGATGCCCGTGTGGCCAACAACGTGCTCGCCGCCCGGGTGGGCCTGGCGCCCTCCACCTGTCTGGGACGGGTGCGGGCGCTGCAGGCCCGCGGGATCATCCAGGGCTATGAGGCCCGCATCAACGAGAAGCTGCTGGGGGTGAGCGTCAACGCCATGATCTCCATCGTGGTCGCCGCCCATGCCCGGAACCGGATGCTGTCCTCGGCCCAGGTCCTGGGTGCGCTGCCCCAGGTGCGTGATGTGTTTGTGCTGGGCGGGACGCCGGACCTGCTGGTGCGGGTGGCCACCAGCACCATCGACGAGCTGCGGGACTTTGTGGCCCGCCACCTGGGGGCGAACCCCGCCTTTTCCTCCACCCAGACCAGCATCATCTTCGAACATCTACGCTGAAAACCGCCCGCGGACGCCGGGGAACGCTGGTGCAGGCGGGCGGGCCGGCGTGCGCGGCGGTTCTCATCCTCGTCTCATCTGGCTTGGGGAGAATGGATCACATGGGTAGGCAGGCAATCTTTCGCATCCTGGTCGTGGTGACAGTCATCGTGCTGCTCACCCTGGGCGCCGTGGGAATCGCCCACGTGCTTTCCGGGCCGACACAACGAGACCTGGGGCCGGGGGTGGTCGTAGACCAGCCGCCCACCGATCCGCCGGGCACCGGCAGCGACCCGTCTCCCGGGTCCGAAAAGCCCACCCCGAAGGTCGGTGACCCACCGGCCAGCGGAAAGGCCACGCCCAAGCCAAGCCCCACCCCCAAACCCACGCCGTCGCGCTCCCACGGGCCGGTCAAGCCCCTGCCGCCCACCTCCCCCTCGACGCCGCGCGTCACCGATGACGATGACGACGACGATGATTGGGATGATGATCAATGGGACGATGATGACGACTAGGCCGCGCCAGCGGCGCATGCCCATCCGGGCCCGGGTGATCACCGGGATGATCCTGCTGGTGGCAATTGCCCTGGCCACCGCCGGCACGGCCATGTACGTGTTGGAGCGCCACGAGCTCAACGACCGGCTGGATGACTCGCTGATCCGCACCGTGGAGGAATATCGGGTGCTGGCCGAGACCGGGGTGGATCCGCAAACCAAACAGGGCTTCCAACACGCCGAGGACCTGCTGTACACCGCGATGCAGCGCACCGTGCCGGCCCGCTACCAGGGGATGCTGGGCCTGAGCGCCGATCAGCTTCAGTGGACCGCGCCGCATTCGGTGACACTGCGCCTGGAGGATGACCCGGAATTCCTGGAGTGGGCCAAGAACAGTTCCACCGACGCCCGGGTGCGCATCGAGAATGTCTCCACCCAGCACAGCACCTACCGGGCCATGGTGGTGCCCATCCAGCTGGCCTCGGATCCCAAGCCAGCCCGTTTTGTGCTGGCCTATGACTACACTTCCGAGGTCCGGCACATCAACACCCAGATCATGGTGTTCATCGCCGCGGGGGCCATGGTCGTGGTGCTGGCCTCCATCGCGGCCTGGCTGATCGTGGGGCGGATGCTCGAACCCATCCGCCGGCTGCGGGACACCGCCCGGCAGATCTCCGAATCCGATGTCTCCTCCCGCATCGAGGTGACCGGCCACGACGAGTTCGCCGAGCTGACGGTGACCATCAATGAGATGCTCGACCGCCTGGAGGCGGCCCTGCAGTCCCAACGCCAGCTGCTGGATGATGTGGGCCATGAACTGCGCACCCCGGTGACCATCATCCGCGGGCACCTGGAGCTGATGGACGTGCAGGACGCCGAGGATGTGGCCCAGACCCGGGAAATTTCGCTGGATGAGCTCAAGCGGATGTCGCTGCTGATCAACGACCTGGTGACCCTGGCCGGGGCGAACCAGGCCGACTTCGTGGTCAGCCGGCCCTGCGAGGTGGGGGCGCTGCTGGATGACATCCTGGACAAGGCCCGGGGCCTGGGCGAACGGGACTGGCGCATCGGGCACCGTGCCGAGGCCAGCGTCCGGCTCGACGCCTCGCGCATCACCCAGGCGATGCTGCAGTTAAGCGCCAACGCGGTGAAGTTCTCCAGCCCCGGCTCCCGCATCGATTTGGGTTCGGCCCTGGTGCACAATGACGGATCAGCCCCGTGCCTGCGCCTGTGGGTGCGCGATGGCGGGGTGGGCATCGCCCCCGATGACCTGCAGCGGATCTTCGAGCGTTTCGGGCGCGGGAAGAACAGTGAACGGGCCATGGGTTCGGGCCTGGGGCTGAACATCGTCGCGGCCATCGCCGAATCCCATGGTGGTAAGGTCTGGGTGGATTCAACCCCCGGAAGCGGTTCCACGTTCTACATCGACATCCCCCTAGCCGAAGGAGCCCCCACCCCATGAGCCGGATCCTGATCATCGAAGATGAGGCACGGATCAGTTCGTTCATCGCCAAGGGCTTGAAGGCCGCCGGTTTCGCCCCCGCCGTGTGCGACACCGCCGCGGACGGGTTCGAGCACGCCCAGAACGGCTGCTACGAACTGATCATCCTGGACATCGGACTGCCCGACGAGGACGGGTTCAGCCTGCTGCGCCGGATGCGCTCGGCGCATATCGATTCGCCGGTCATCATTCTCACCGCCCGCAACTCGGTGGATGACACCGTCACCGGGCTGCGGGACGGGGCCGATGACTACATGGCCAAGCCCTTCCACTTTGATGAGCTGCTGGCCCGGGTGCGGCTGCGGCTGCGCAGCGAGGACAACGGCGCGGACACCGCGGTGCTTGAGCACGGCAGCCTGCGCATGGACCTGCTGCGCCGGGTGGTGGAGGTCGACGGGGCGGAGGTGGATCTCTCGGCCCGTGAGTTCTCGCTAACCGAGGCGTTCCTGCGCAATCCCGGTCAGGTGCTCAGCCGGGAACAGCTGCTCTCCCGGGTGTGGGGCTATGACTTCGACCCGGGCTCCAACGTGGTGGACGTCTACGTGCGCTACCTGCGCAACAAGCTCGGCGGAGCACGCTTTGAGACGGTGCGCGGCATGGGTTACCGGCTCGCCCGGGAAGCCTAGCGGTTCCCCGCCGGCGGGGGCGGGCCGAACAGTGCGGCTGGGTGTTTGCTCGATGTCCACCGAAGGTGAATTGTAAGCGGCGCGGCCGGTGGCTACGGTGCTGGTGAGGGTTCGCGGCGCCCGCCCGAACCGGATACCAGGCAGAGCGGGATCACGGGAGCGCAGCGTGTCAACACAGATCATGAAGCAAATCGAGCGGACGCTGCGCAACGGACCGGGCGGGCAGGGCCCGCTGGTCAGCGTGGCCGACCACGCCCGGCAGCTGTCGGTGGACGAGCTGTCCTATCTCATCCAGGCCACCTCCCCCACCGAGAGCGCCGAACTGTTCCAGGCCCTGGACGCCGAGACCCGGCTGCGGGTGTTCCAGGACCTGGCCCCGGCCTACCAGGGCAAGCTGCTCTCGGTGCTGCAGGGCCAGGACATCAACTCCCTGGTGGAGGCGTTGGCCCCGGATGACCGGGCCTCCCTGCTCGATCAGCTGCCCGCCGCCGTGCGGGAGGAGCTGCTCACCTCGCTCAGCGCCGACCAGCGCCAGATGACCGCGCTGGTGCTTGGCTACCCCCGCACCGCGATCGGCCGCTACATGTCCCCGGCCGTGCTGGGCCTGGATGAGAACTTCACCGCCGGGCAGGCGCTGGAGTACCTGCGCTCGCGGATCCGCGAACCAGAGACCGTCTACCTGCTGCCGGTGATTGACCAGGACCGGAAACTGACCGGAGTGATCGGGATCCGCTACCTCTTGGGGGCCGAACCCGGGGACCGGCTGGCGCAGATCAGCGATGTGCCGATCAGCGCGCGGGCCGATGAAGACCGCCGGGAGGTCGCCCGAAGGTTCATGAAGCACAAGCTGGTGGCGATGCCGATCACCGATGCCGACGGACGCCTGGTGGGGATGCTGACCAACGATGACGCCTCGGCGATCCTCGATGAGGCCGCCGCGCGCAGCGCCGCACGTTCGGGCAGCTCGGAGCTGATCTCGCGCTCCTACCTGAGCACCTCTGTCCTGCGTATTGTGCGCAGCCGCATCGTCTGGCTGGTCGTGCTGGCCCTCTCCGCGGTGCTCACGGTGCAGGTGCTGGAAATCTTCGAAGACCGCCTGGACCAGGTGGTGGCGCTGGCCCTGTTCATCCCGCTGCTCACCGGCACCGGCGGGAACACCGGCAACCAGGCGGCCACCACGGTCACCCGGGCGCTGGCCGTCGGAGACGTGCGGCTGCGAGATTTGCCGCGGGTGATCTGGCGGGAACTGCGGGTGGGCACCATTCTCGGTGCGGCCCTTGGATCCCTGGGGTTCGCGGTGGCCTCACTGGTCTACGGCATGGACATCGGCGCGGTGATCGGACTGACCCTGCTCTCCATCTGTGTCATGGCCGCCTGCGTTGGAGGGTTGATGCCCCTGCTGGCCAAGAAGATCGGCGCCGACCCGGCGGTGTTCTCCAACCCGTTCATCTCGACCTTCTGCGATGCCACGGGCCTGTTGATCTACTTTTCCATCGCCACCGCGGTCCTGGGCCTGAACTAGTCCCAGGACCGCCGGGGCGCCGCCACGGGCTACGGACGGGTCTTGGGGATCCGGCGTCCCGGCCCCCGGGAACCGCGCGGGGCGCTGAACCGCTGCTTCAGCAGCCGGCTCCAGCGGTTGGCCGGCAGCTGCGGGTTCAGCAGTGCCACGCCGATGCAGTACTTGCTCATGCTCTCCGGCCGGATGCCCAGCTCCGCCAGGGCCCGGTCCGAGACCCCCCGCCCGTCCGCGGACTTGGTCTCCACGACGACCAGATCCGGGCCGTCCACCTGTTCGCGGCCATTGGAATAGGCCAGCTCCACGTCGCAGGTGACCCGCTCCCCATCCAGCGGGTTCACGAAGGTGGCCCGCACATAGGAGCTGTCCAGCACCGGGCGCAAATCCGGCACCTGTTCGCCGTACTCACGGGCAATCACCTCGTCCAGGAAGCGCATGCTGCGTTCGGTGAGCCGCCCGCAGTCGGCAGGGTCCTGCTCGATGCGGTGCTTGACCGTGTTGCCGCGCAGTCCCTTTGTCTTGATTTCAAACATCGACAACCCGGTGTCCACGTAGGTGCGGCTGCGAACCTTGTAGCGCCGGCGCCGACCCTGCCGGTGGGCACGGTACTGCTCAAAATCGGCGGTGTCGAAGTACACCGACTCGTAGCGGAAGGTGCGCAGTCCCTCGATCTGCATGATCCTGAAGTTCTTCCCCAGCTTCTGCACCATGGCGGTGAACTGCTCGGGAGTCAACAGGAACTTGCGGTCCACCCGGGTCTGCAGGGCCGCTTCGCGGATCACCTCCTCCAGCTGGATCGGGGCCCGGTGGGCGACGGCTTCCTCCAACGCCTGGCGGGCGCGTCCGGTATGCCCGGTGCCCGCCGCGTGGACGTCTTGTGATGCCGCAGTCATTAGGACCACGTCTCCTGCTTGCCGCCGGGAACCTGGGAGGGGACATTGGCCAGCTCGTAGGTGCCGTGGAAGTCCTTGGTGCCGGTGGCCGGGGTCACCCGGAAGCGGACGTCAACGATGGTCAGATCCCGGACCATGTCCAGCTCGGTCACCACGGTGCGCAGCACCTTGGCGCCCAGCAGTTCCTCCAGTGCCGCGACCAGGTCCTCATTGCGCGGGTAGGCGCGTTCCAGGGTGACGGTCTGGCGCTGGGTGCGCGGGGCGAAACCCGGGTGATCGGCCAGGAACATGACCAGCACCAGGGCGGCGGTCACCGCCGGGGAGAACCAGGCAGGATCGGGGTGCAGGCCGTTGACCAGACCGATGGCCAGGGAAATGAAGTAGTAGGCCACTTCCTCCTGGGTCAGCGTGTCCGAGCGCAGACGAATGATCGACAGGATGCCGAACAGCCCCAAGCCGAGGCCCATCCCTGCGCCGCTGCCTGAGAGCAGCAGGGTGACCGCGAAGATGCCCATGCTCAGGGCAATGTAGGCCAGCACGAGGTCGCGGCGGAAGTGCCGACGGAAGTACACGAAGTAAACCAGCACCGTCATGCCAAGAACATTGGCCGCCAGCGCCATCCAGAATGACAACATTTCATTTACCTTTCACCGGAAGTTCATCTCTTGTTTCAAGAGTAGGAAGGCCAAATGAAGGAAATAAAAGAAGCCGATGAGAAGACTCTCATGTGCGTCATGGGATGCATGACAACAACTGACGGTCCGGCGCTACCAGTGGAAGCCCTGAAAAACCCGCATCAATCACCCGAGAGAGCAAGCGACCCCGGCGCACGAGGGGTCAAGGGCGGATCGGGTGCCTCCGGAAGCGATCAGAAGATAGACCAACTCCAGCGTCTTCTTATCAACTAGATCGCTGAACCAGGCAGCTCACCGGGTTGCGGTGCCCCTTTCAGGAGCCAGATCTGCCCGATGCACCCATCGGAAGATTCGACCCACGCCCCCCGTGTGTAGTCCTTCCGCACTTCGCCCCGAGGAGTACGGTCGCCTATTTCATTAGATACAGTGCGTCAGATGACCTTTTAATGCCTACCACCGGAATCCACGGGCAGCCCAATGGAATCTAGCAACAATAACGGTTCGGCGCGCGAAAGCTTGAACTTCTTTGAGTAAAACATTATATTTTTCAGTTTCTCTGGAGTCCGGTGATCCGTCAGATTTTTGAACGTAAATTACCAACAGACCATCATGGTGTCCGGTGACCGTGGCCAAAACCGTCTTGCAGATTTGATATAGCCGTTGTGGCGTGACACCGCGCTCAAGTTCAAGTGCAGCCTTTTCGTACTTCTGGGCAATTTCTGGTTGCCACATTCCCTCAAGGTACCTCGCAAGCCGTTGAAGCTTGCCTGCTAACTCCTTGCCTGATGCTCCGTCTAATTGAGCGGCCATTTTCCTATGAGCTCCCCTGTCGCCGAGTCGCCGAGAATTCGGTTTTCCTGTTTGGTTCGCGTCCCGCAACTAGCATGATCCCTTAAATCCGGTTTGCGGCGCGATATGTCTGGCATGTCTTGGGGTCGTCAGCCTGAACCCGCCTTCAAAGACATGACCGTGATTGGCTCGAGATCACGTCCCCCTGAATAGCGACTGCCACTTGTCCCGGCGCCCGGCACCGCCTTTCCTGCGGGTTCGATCGACTTGTTGAACCAACAACATCACGTCGACTAGTAAAGATTGGAGTCCATGCGCCGATGTCTACAGATTTCGCTCATGAGTCAATGGGGAGCTACTTGCCCCTCCACGGAAAGCTGACATAACCGCGCCGACGGGATTGCCTCGACGTTATACAACGCACCGCGAAGAAAATTGCGGGCGCCGTTATTGATTCGGCGGACCCTGGACCGAGCGTTCTTCAAACTCTTCCCTCACGACGCGACACATTGCCGGTTCTCGAATAGCGCCGATCCGCCAGGAACCTGAAGTGTGCCCCAATAATGGCCCCGGACACCGCACTCACCAATTCCGTTGGCCACAAACCCAGCCATCGGCTCTCGGTCAGGCCAAGCAGCGCACCGCTGGCGAAGACCACTAGTGAAAGCGCCACGCCAGCCAGATTTGGACGCAGAAAATAGTACATCGCAGATCCACACAGCACTCCTACGGCTACTCCCAGCAAAAGCAGTGGAAGCACACCCACCCCCACGAAGAACAGAGACAGCGCAACTGCCGAGAATGGAGCGGCGATGGCAACGGCCCAGGACACGGCGTCGGCCCCCTTGGCATAACGCGGTTTGCGCTCAGCTTTCTCGAGCATTGTCTCCACCAACTTCTATTACAGTCATCTTCCTCGAGCGGCGATTCGATGCTCACCGTGGCAATCTCAATGCAAACTCCGTGTTTGTAGCTTCCAGACGTAGCGTCAAGCTGACGACCGATCGTCGTCAAGCGGAGCCTTACCTGTTCCGCCAGCCGCTTCAACTTGCTGCCATGGATCCTAAGGAACACTTATCTTTCTAGGCATCCATCTGCTCATAGTCTCCGCGCGCAGCCCGATTTTTCGTCCAAAGCGGTGGGCGCCGTGAGGGTGCGCCGTCACTTGCCTGACCGCCGATTGGCATTCAATTCAATCTGAACGGCACCTTGACGAACTGCCTATCGTTTTCGCTTGCCCAGCAAGCCGAACATGCTGGGTCGGCGACTGGTCTGTCGCGCGAATTTACGCAGTTGCTCGATGAGCGCATCGAATCGAGTCGTGGCTTGGGAATCCACTTCCCCGCTTGAATTCGTTATCGGGTGATCGCTGATACTCATGGGACCGGCTCGAAGCGCGTCCTGCAGTTCGCCGGCGATCTGCCGCAGTCGATCGGGCAGGACTTCCTCCTCAAGTTCACTGGCGAACGCCCTGAAGGTTTGGGCCGCAGCAAGGAGACGCTCGTGTTCCACGTAGGCGGCTAGTTCACGCAACTGATCCGCAACCTGTCCGAACGATTCGTGTTCTAGTTCAATTGCCATGTATCAATGATCTCTCCTCAGTTCCATGGGTTCGGGAGGCATGGCTGATTCGTACCGCCAAGATAAATTAGGTCCCTTCCTTGGCGGTCATGTTTCGGAAATGCCTACACCCAGAACCTCGGGCAACTCTTCCGTGTCCGATGATCCGTCGGACTATTGAACGACAACCCCGCTCCCAGTTGTTGTCATTCCAATTCGTCTTGTCGGAATAGCGACAGCCAGCGGTGCGCTGGAGCATACTGCTCGTCTTCGATGAGATCCGTAAGGCTCTTTGCGAAGTCTCGACCTAGCAGGTCGTTAAGGGCCTCTCTCGCTTCGCTGGGCCCCGGCGCCCACCCGGTCGGAAACTTTTTCGTCTCGACCCATTCTGGTTCCGAGGATCCAATCGGCGTAAATTCAATTTCCACCAACTCAGCCCCCACTTCGGGCACCCAACAAACTCTAATTCTTGGTAATGGCAAAAGCTCCGACCAGAAGTTCACACCATCTGTTGGCGACACAAATGACCAGATCGATGTGGCCACATCGTCGGGTAGACCACACACTAGAGCCAGACGCTCGAAGGTGTTCGCATAACGACGCGGAACAGGAGTTCCCCCTTTCCGAACCGTCGCAAGGAGCTGTTCAAGAGCAGGACCTGGAGTTCCACGACTGAGCAGTGAATATGTCTCGCGGAGGGCGGACTGACCCATTTCGCGACTGAACCACTCGGCCATCCACTGACACTGCATCAGGACCATTCGTTCCTGTGCTGAAGATACTGGCCATTCCGGTTCAGTATGATCCCTCTCCGAACCGCACCAGGGTCCCGGTTCCTCGGACTTCGCAAACTTAGCCCAGAGAATACCTCGCTTTCCCGCCGCGCGGTCAGCTTCTTGAACGATGCTGGACGCCAAACGAGGTTCAATCTGGTTCGTCTGGTCAAGTAAGCTGCCGGGTTGCCGACTGGCGCTCATGACATCCACGGGAAAACGAGTACGGAGCCTAAAGGCTGGGATCGAAGCACCGCGAGGAGTCGCTTCGACTTCGTAAACCCCCGCAACTGACCTATGCCAGTCCGGAATCAGTATTCGGCGAACCCGAAATTTTGGGTTGCTCAGGATTTTCCCCTCCCCGCCGTCCGGCGCGTCTGAGCGCACGATTGCCCGGACCGATGCGGGATCGGACCGGGCATCGGTGCGCGGATGGTGCTGCTCGGATTACTCGCCGGCCTCGATGGCGGCCTTCGCCTCGGGGTCCGAATCGTTCAGGAAGTCCGAGATGCGCTGCACCTCTTCGCTTTCACCGATGGCGGCGGCGGCACGCCCCAGGGCATAGAGCGAGCGCAGGAAGCCGCGGTTCGGTTCGTGACGCCACGGCACCGGGCCCTGGCCCTTCCAACCGGCTCGCCGCAGGGCATCCAGGCCGCGATGGTACCCGACCCGCGCGTATGCGTAGGACTCCACCGCCCGCCCCTCGTCGTGGGCCTCGTTGGATAGCAGTGCCCAAGCCAGTGAGGAGGCGGGGTACTTGGCGGCAACATCCACCGGCTCATCGCCGGCCTGTAGCCGCTCAAGAACCTCGGTCTCCTCCGGCAGCAGGGTTTCGGGGATGCCCAGCAGGTTCTTGCCAATCATCATTACTTCAGGGCCTTCCCGGCCGAACCCAGCTGCTGCGCGGCTTCAACCACGCGGGCGGCCATGGACTCCTCGGCCTTGGCGCCCCAGACGCGCGGGTCGTAGGTCTTCTTGTTGCCGACTTCCCCGTCAACCTTCAGCACGCCATCGTAGTTGGTGAACATGTGTCCGGCCACGGGGCGGGTGAACGCGTACTGGGTGTCGGTGTCAATATTCATCTTGATCACGCCGTAGGACACCGCATCAGCGATTTCCTGCTCGGAGGAGCCCGAGCCACCGTGGAAGACGAGGTCGAAGGGGTTGTCCTTGCCGACCTTCGAGCCAACCTGGGCCTGGATGTCCTTCAGGATTTCCGGGCGCAGCTTCACGCCGCCGGGCTTGTACACACCGTGGACGTTGCCGAAGGTCAGGGCGGTGATGTAGCGGCCCTGTTCGCCGGTGCCCAGGGCCTGAATGGTGGCCATGGCATCCTCAACGGTCGAGTACAGCTTGTCGTTGATGGCGTTTTCCACGCCGTCCTCCTCGCCGCCCACGACGCCGATCTCAACTTCCAGGATCTGCTTGGCGGCGGAGGTGCGCTGCAGCAGTTCGGCCGCGATGCGCAGGTTCTCGTCTAGGGTCTCGGCCGAGCCGTCCCACATGTGCGAGTTGAAGAAGGGGTCACGTCCGGCCTTGACCTCGGCCTCCGAGGCGGCCAGCAGCGGCAGCACGAAGGAATCCAGCTTGTCCTTCGGGCAGTGGTCGGTGTGCAGGGCGATGTTGACCCCGTAGTTCTTGGCGACTTCACGGGCGAAGGCCACAAAGCCCAGGGAGCCTGCGGTCATGTCCTTGACCGAAGCGCCGGAGAAGTAGGCGGCGCCACCGGTGGAAACCTGGATGATGCCGTCGGACTCGGCTTCGGCGAAGCCGCGGATGGCCGCGTTCAGGGTCTGGGAGCTGGTGACGTTGACGGCGGGGAAGGCGTATCCCCCTGCCTTGGCAGCGTCGATCATGGCGTTGTATTTATCCGGGGTTGCGATAGGCATGCTTCACTCCTGGTGATTGAGCGGGGATAACCCGTCATCCTCGACGACAATTCGTTTCCATCCTAGCTTCCTCGCTGGGTTGGCATCAGAAGGCCACGGTAAGTGACGCGCCAGTTACGCCGGTCACCGGGCGCCGGGCCCACCGGTTGACCTAGCAGGCAGTGGGGCCGCTGGGCCCGTGCGACCCATGCGTGGGCGGCGTCGACCGCTCGAAGGGCGAGGCGCTGTCGGAGGGAACCAGCGATTCAAGGACCGAGGGGCTTGCTTCTTCACATTGCTGGGCCGGCGCGCTGTGGGTGGGTTCGCGATCCGGGGACTCGGCGTGCGGGGCGCTCCGGCTGTGCGCGGTGGTGGACTCAGAAGGTTCGCTTTGCGGGCTTCGCGTGGTTTCCGGGGGTGTGGAATCGGTGGGCGTTGGCGACGCTGTCGGTACCGTCGAGGACGGGCTGGAGCCTTCGGCGCTCGGTGGGGTGCTGCTCTCCTCCGGGCTCGGCGAGGTCGAGCTCGGGGGTGCGGGACGCGATGTGCTCGGTATAGGTGAGCTGTGCGGCTTATCCGGGCGCGTTGAGGACGGGGAAGGTTCCGCTGCCGGGCGGGTGGGCGGTGCTGAGCTAGGCCGCTTGCCGGGCTTGGGTTGGGGAACCACCGGGGTGTCATCCTCCGGCACCACCACATCCGGATCCGGCGCCGCGGCCGGCGGGGTCGGTTCCTCACGATGCTGGCCGCCGCCGGGCAGGGTCGGGGACTTCACGGTCAGCCGCCGCGAGTCGATCATGGCCTGACGCTGCCCGGGGATGCCCGGCAGGTAGTTGCGCGGGTCGTGCCAGCGCCCATCCACAATGACCTCAAAGTGCACATGGCATCCGGTGGAGTTGCCGGTGGTTCCGCTGCGGGCGATCAGCTGACCCTGTTCGACCTCGTCCCCGATCCCCACCAGCAGGCGGGAGTTGTGGCTGTAGCCGGTGTGCACATTGTTCCCGTGGTCGATGGTCACCCGATTGCCCGAATGGCCGCGCCAACCGGAGACGACCACGCGGCCGGCTTCGGCGGCATAGACCGGCGAACCGCAGGCGATGGGATAGTCCTGGCCGATGTGGATCTGGTTGCCGGGACCCGTGGGATTCTTGCGCCACCCGTAGGGGCTGGAAATGTTGCGTGTCGTGACCGGGTGCATGAGCTGCAGGCTGCCGGGCAGCACACCCAGCTGCCCCACCTGCCCGGCCAGCAGCGGCGCCCTGGGGGAAGCCCGGTCCGGTGCCGCTGTCTGCGGGGCGGCGCCCTTCAGCATCTCCACCGGCCGGCCATCGATGGCCACCACTTTGCCCGATCCACCGAATACCGCCAGCGGCGCGTACTGGTCGACGACAACATCACCGGCAAAGAAGTTCGGGTCGCCGATCGCATCGATCGCAACCGGGATGTTGCCCTGACGGTCCTCGGTGCCCTGGGCCACCAGCGGGAAGGCCAGGGCCGCGCTCAGGCCGGCTGCCGCCAGTCCGGTTAAGGACACTTTCACGGCACGGCGCGCGCCGCGTGTGCGCGTGGGCAGCAAGAGCTCGCGATTAACCTGATGACGCCGTTTCACAAGTGCCCGCTTTCCCCCGAGGACGAACACTTCCAAGCCTAGGCACTCCCGCGCGACTAATAAAGGCGCTTGAGTAAAAAGTAGGGGAGTTTTGGAGTGGCGGCTAGCCGACCTGCTGGTTAAACACGTGTCTGCGGATCCAGGCATGCATGGCAATACCGGCCGCGGAGGCTGCGTTGATGGAGCGGGTGGAGCCAAACTGCTCAATGGACAAGGTGGCCTCGGCTGCGGCATGCACCTCATCGCTCAGTCCGGGCCCTTCCTGGCCAAAGACCAGCACGCAGCGGCGCGGCAACTCATAGGTTTCCAGCGGCACCGAGTCCGGGAAGATGTCCACCCCAATGACCGCCAGGCCCTCGCCCTGGGCCCATTGGACAAAGTCCTCAACGGTGGGATGGTGACGCACGTGCTGGTACCGATCGGTGACCATGGCACCGCGCCGGTTCCAGCGGCGGCGGCCAATAATGTGCACTTCCTTGGCCAGGAACGCGTTCGCGGTGCGCACCACGGTGCCGATGTTCATGTCATGCTGCCAGTTCTCGATGGCGATGTGGAAGTCATGGCGGCGTTCATCCAGGTCGGCGACGATCGCCTCCATGGACCAGTAGCGGTACTTGTCGGCCACGTTGCGCCGGTCCCCGTGCTCCAGCAGTTGCGGATCCAGCCGCTCATCCTGCGGCCAGGGGCCCTGCCAGGGACCGACACCGACCTCGCTCTGCGCCGTGTCTTGGCCTGCAGCCTCACCTTGGGCGGTCGACTCGCGGGAGGGATCATGCACTTCTTGACTCACTCTTACTAGGGTAGTAGGTCATGGGATTCTTTCTGTCCATGGAACGAACGGGTGGTAACCGGTGACAGTGATCGACAACGTCATCTACGTGGCGGGCAAGGCCGTGGCCCATCCGCAGGACCTGGACCAGACCTTTGAAGTGATGCGACGCACCGGCGGCATGGGGTGGATCGGCCTGTACCGACCCACCGAACAGGAGCTTCAGGTGGTCAGCGAGCAATTCTCCCTGCATTCACTGGCCGTGGAAGACACCCTGAAGGGACACCAGCGCCCGAAGCTGGATCGCTACGAGGGCCATCTGTTTATGGTGCTGCGCCCGGCACGCTACCTCGATGACGTCGAGGAGGTGGAGTTCGGGGAGGTTCACATCTACGCGGGCGACGACTTCGTGGTGACCGTGCGCCACGCCGAGTCCCCGCGGCTGGCCACCGTGCGCCGCCACCTGCAGCAGTCCCCACAGCTGCTGGCCAGCGGCCCGGCGGCGGTGTTGTACGCCATCATCGACCAGGTGATCGACGAGTACTTCCCGGTGATCGACGGGCTGCAAAATGACATCGACGAGATCGATGAACAGCTTTTCCAGGGCAACCTGGACGTCTCGCGGCGCATTTACGAGCTGTCCCGCGAGGTGATCGACTTCCAGCGCGCCGTGGCCCCGCTGCCCGAGGTCCTGGAGCAGCTGCGCCGGCTGGCGCGGCGCACGGGCATGGATCGGGATGAGGCCAAGAGCCTGGACGCCAACCTGGTGGACGTCATCGACCACGCAATTCGCTGCGCCGAACGGGTGGAGTCCTTCCGCGCCCTGCTCTCCAACGCCCTGTCCCTGTCGGCGACCCTGGCCTCACAGCGGGCGACCGAAACGGGTCTGGCCCAGAATGAGCAGATGAAGCGGATTTCTTCATGGGCCGCCATCTTGTTCACCCCCAGCCTGATCGGTGCCATCTACGGCATGAATTTCGAGATCATGCCGGAGCTGGAATGGAGTTTCGGCTACCCCTACGCGCTGGGGCTCATGGTGGCCGCCGCGCTGGGACTGTATCTGGTGTTCAAGAAGAACAAATGGCTTTGAGCATCTTCCGCACTGTCCTCTGAGGGCACGGCGGGGCTCCGTGCGCGGCTGTGTAATCTGTACCTAAGAGGGAAGCCGCTCAACGACGACTGGTTCCGCCGGTTCCATCCAACGAAAGGACCTTGGCATCGTGTCCAAGCTACAGCGGGCAAAACGCACCATCCACGACATCAACAGCTGGCTGACCGATATGGACGGGGTGCTGGTCCATGAGGACCAGGCGATCCCCGGCGCCTCGGACCTCATCGACTACTGGCGCGCCAATGACATGCCGTTTTTGGTCCTGACCAACAACTCGATCTACACCCCGCGGGATCTGCGCGCCCGTCTGCTGTCCAGCGGACTGGACGTGCCCGAAGAAAACATCTGGACCTCGGCTCTGGCCACGGCGGAATTCCTCTCCCGCCAACGTCCCGGCGGAAGGGCCTTCGTGATCGGTGAAGCCGGGCTGACCACGGCCCTGCACGACGCCGGTTTCATCCTCACCGATGTGGCACCGGACTACGTGGTGCTGGGCGAGACCCGGACCTACTCCTTCGAAGCCATCACCAAGGCCATCCGGCTGATCGAGGCGGGAGCCAGCTTCATTGCCACCAACCCGGATGCCACCGGCCCCTCCCCCGAGGGCCTGCTGCCGGCGACCGGCGCCGTGGCCGCTTTAATCACCCGGGCCACCAACCGCGACCCGTACGTGGTGGGCAAGCCCAATCCCATGATGTTCCGCTCCGCCTTGAACCGGATAGACGCGCACTCGGAAACCACCGCCATGATCGGGGACCGGATGGACACCGATATCGTGGCCGGTATGGAAGCGGGGCTACTGACCATCCTGGTCCACACCGGAATCACCTCCAAGTCCGATGTGGCCTCCTTCCCGTTCCGGCCGGATCTGATGGCCGGTTCCGTGGCCGAGCTGCATCAGCAGCTGAAGGAAGGACCACATCCGGAGGCCGCGGCCGATGTCCCGCCCGTCGTGTCCGGGACGGACGCCGCACAGGATGAGGACCTTCCCCAAGCCAGGTAGCACCTCACTGCCCCGAAGCGGGGCCGGGCAACGAGCACCCACCTGAGGTCCCCGCTCCCCGGTGTGGGTGAGGGCCTGCACCCGGCCGGTGTGCTCCGCCTCCGGCGCGCCACGGCGCAGACCGCGCTCGCCCAGCAGCACGGCCCGCGGCAGATGCACCGGCGCTTAAACGACGACTCCGCACATCATGGGCAATTGACCCGGGATGTGCGGAGGAAACCGGCGGGGATCAGAGACCCAGCTCGTCCTTGCCGTAAACGAACAGATACGGCACCTCGGCTTCAGCCTCGATGCGCTCCTTGGCCCCGGTGTCCCGGTCAACCAGCACGGCGACGGCGACCACGTTGCCCCCGGCCTTGCGCACGCCCTCAACGGCGGTCAATGCCGAGCCGCCGGTGGTGGAGGTGTCCTCCAGGACGACCACGTTCTTGCCCTCGATGCTCGGGCCTTCAACCTGGCGGCCCATCCCATAGGACTTCTGGGCCTTGCGCACCACAAAAGCGTCGATGTTGCGGTGTGCGGCGCGAGCGCTGTGCATGATCGCGGTGCCGACCGGGTCCGCACCCATGGTCAACCCGCCCACGTTGGAGAATTCCAGCTTGGCCACATCCAGCATCTCCAGCATGACCTGACCAACCAAACCTGATGCCTCATGATGCAGGGTGATGCGGCGCAGATCGATGTAGTAGTCGGCTTCCTTGCCGGAGGAGAGAGTCACCTTGCCCCTGACGATGGCAAGTTCCTGGATAAGTTCTTTGAGTCGCTCGCGGGCGCTGGTTTTGCTCATGCCCTCGATTCTAGTCGTCATCCGGTTTAGGCTGATGCCATGAACGCGACTCGCCCACTGGGTTTCTGGTTGAAATTGGTTGATTCGCTGATTGACGAGCACTTCGCAGCGACTCTCGATGAACATGGCGTGACCCGGCGCCAATGGCAGGTACTGAACATGCTCGAACAACACCCCGCCACCGAACGCTCCCTGATCGATGCGCTGGCCCCCTATTTCGCCTCGGCCGATGAACCGCCCAGCGTGAGTGAGCACCTGGCCGAGCTGGTGGAGTCCGGGTGGATCGCCCATGAGGGCGAATATTTCTCGATCACCGAACGCGGCAGCACTTCCCTGTCCACGCTCAGCGAACTGGTCGACCAGATTCGCGAACAGTGCGGCGAAAACCTGAGCGAGGAACAGTACGCGACCACGGTGGCCTCCCTGGAGCAGATGGCCCGCAATCTTGGCTGGGAACCGCAGACGTCCCCCGAGGCCGGCACCTAGGATGGAGGCATGCGCGAACTTCAAGCTGAAATCATCAAGGAACTGGGCGTCAAGCCCCACATCGACCCGGCACAGGAAATCCGGAACCGCGTCGGCTTCCTGAAGGACTACCTGAAGGTGACCGGCGCCAAGGGCTTCACCATCGGCATTTCCGGCGGAGTGGACTCCACCCTGGTGGGCAAGCTGGCACAGCTGGCGGTCCAGGAACTGCGGGCGGAGGGCACCGAGGCCACCTTCGTTGCGGTGCAGCTGCCGCACGGGGTGCAGATGGACGCGGCGGACGCCCAGGCGGCCATCGACTTCATTGGTCCGGATGAGGACTACACGGTGAACATCGCCGACGCGGTGATGGGGGTGGACAAGGCCATCGCCGAATCCGGGTACCAGCAGCTCTCGGACTTCAACCGCGGCAACGTCAAGGCCCGGATGCGCATGATTGTGCAGTACGCCCTGGCCGGGGACCGTCATCTCCTGGTCCTGGGCAGCGACCACGCTGCCGAGGCGGTGACCGGGTTCTACACGAAGTTCGGTGACGGCGGGGCCGACCTGGTTCCCCTGGCGGGCCTGAACAAGCGGCAGAACCAGGCGCTGTTGCGCGAGTTGGATTCCCCGCAGGCCCTGTGGGCCAAGGTGCCCACCGCGGATCTGCTCGATAATCAGCCCCAGCGCACCGACGAGGACGAACTGGGCCTGCGTTACGAGCAGATCGATGACTACCTGGAGGGCAAGCAGATCGACACCGCCGCGGCCGAGCTGCTGGAACGGCGCTACCTGGTGTCCCGGCACAAGCGCACCACCCCGGCCACCCCGGCCGACACCTGGTGGCGTGCCCAGGACTAGAGCGTCCCGGTGATTTCCCGCAGGGCCTGGACATGTTCGGCCAGGCTCTGCCGCCCGGTTTTTGACAGGTGCGCCCAGGTGCGCGGCCGCTTGCCGACAAAACCCTTGCGGATCACCAGGTGGCCCTTCTCCTCCAGGGCCGCCAGGTGCCGGGAGAGCACCGAGTCCGAGACCCCCAGGGTTTCGCGCAGGGTCCTGAAATCGACTTCGTCCACCTGCTGCAGCGCCGCCATCAGCGAAAGCCGCACCGGGTTGGTGAAGTCTTCATTCATTCGGGCCCGGGGATGCTGTGTCACTGGCGGATCATCCACCCTCCGGCCACCGCCAGCGGCAGGGCCACCACGGCGCCGAGCAGCAACACCACGGCCAACGGCATCGGTGTCATGATCAGGGCCAGCAGCCCGGCATACAGCACCAGGCTGGCGGCCAGGGCAACCAGGTACCTGCGCCCGAAGCCCGCTGGCAGCACCCGGTGAAGCCGGCGGTACCCGAGCGCCAGAACGGTGATCGCCACCGCCGCAGCCGCGCAGAGCACCCAGAAACCGGTCAGGCTTCGCTGCGGGGTAAAGAAATGCAGCAGTACGTGCAGCGCCCCCAGGAGCAGACCGAGCAGCACGCTCAGCCAGCCGATCTGGCGGGCCCCGGCCCGGCGTGGTGAGGCCAGGGCCCGCTGGGCAGCCTGCACGGCGGCCAACTGCCGGGCCGCGTCCTCCCGTTCGCCAAAACTCATGCCGCCTCCTTGCGGCCGGTGACCTGGTGGGCGGCGCTGGCCGCCGCGCCCACTGCCGCGAATCCGGACATCCCGGCCACAAAGTAGACCGGAGCCCCGGTCAGGGCGAAGCCTATGAAGGCGCCGAGCACCACCGTCGCGGCGAGGACCAGCGTGATGCGCAGCGCCATCGCCGCCCTGCCGCGGATGTTCTGCCGATGAGTTGTGCCCCTGATCGTGCTGCCGGTGCCGCCCATGTCGTGCTCCCCTGCCGTCGCCGTTGGTTTCCACCACCATAACAAGTACTTTCCATATTGGAAAGTACTTTCAGCAAGCAGCTGGCCCCCGGGCTAGACGAACGCGCTCACCCCGGTCAGGGCCCGCCCCACGATGAGCGAGTTGATTTCATAGGTCCCCTCATAGGTATGCAGGATTTCGACATCGCAGAAGACCTTGGCCATGTGCCCGTCACTCACCACGCCGTTTCCACCCAGCAGCGCCCGGCCCTGAGATACCGATTCGCGGGCCAGGCGGGTGGCGGTGGACTTGGCCAGGGCCGCCTGCACCATCTCCAGCTCCCCCTGCTCCTGCCGCAGGGCCACATCGCGCATCATCGACAGGCAAACGGTCAGGTGACCGGCGATCTCGGCCAACGACTGCTGCACTAGCTGGAAGGAGGCGATCGGCTTGCCGAACTGCTCGCGCTGCAGGCTGTACTGGCGGGTGATGTCCAAGGTGGCCATCATCGCCCCGACCGCCTGCCAGCCCACCCAGGCGCGCGACTGCATCAGCAGTTCATTGGCCGCGGCGAAGCTGGTGGCTCCGGGCAGCTTGTTCGCCACCGGGATGCGCACCTGATCCAATTCGATATCCGCGTTCTGCATGATCCGCAACCCGATCTTGTTCTCGATCTTGCTGGCCCGGTATCCCGGCCGGCTGCTTTCCACCAGGTACGCCCCGACCTCGCCGCTTTCTGGGTCGCGGGCCCAAACCAGGGCGAAGTCGGCAAGGGTCCCCATCCCGATCCAGCGCTTGGAGCCGGTGATGACGTACTCCTGGCCATCGCGCACCACCTCGGTGCCCAGCCCGCCGGCGACATCCGAGCCGTGTTCCGGTTCGGTCAGGGCAAAGGCGCCAAAGGCCTCGAACCGGCTGAGCCTGGGCAGCCAGGTGTCCTTCTGCTCCTGGGAGCCCAGCGAGTCGATCATCCCCACGATCAGTTCATTGTGGATGCCCACCACGGAGGACAGGGAAATGTCGGCCCGGGCGATTTCGGCATGGATCAGTCCGCGCAGCAGCTGGGAGCCCGACTGCAGCTGCAGCCCGCCCAGCCCGGCATCGCCCAGCGTGCGCACCAGCTCGGCGGGGAACGCCTCCTTGTTCCAGTACTCGACCGACTGTGTCCGCAGCTGTTGCTGCACCAGTTCACGCACTTCGCGCAGCCGGGCCTGTTCTGCCGGTGACAGCTGCGTTTCGATTCCCAAAAGGTCCATCTGGGGTCTCCTTCCAAACCTTGGACGTCCAAGTATATTGTTGGACTAGTTCCGTTTTCCTAGGGGTATGAGATGACTGATCCGCTACCACGCGATCCGATCGCCGAGGCGCGCAGCCAGTGGGTTTCACATGGGTGGGGCCAGGAGGCCGACGCCATGGCGGCGATTACCGCCGTGATGCGCACCGCCTCGATCTTCCTGCAGCGTGCCGACGCGATCCTCAAGCCGCATGGGTTGACCTTCGCGCGCTTCGAGGTGCTCGCCCTGCTGGGGTTCTCCTCGCGCGGATCGCTGCCAATGAGCCACGCCAGCCAGCGCCTGCAGGTTCATGCCACCTCCCTGACCAGCTCCGTGGACCGGCTGGAAGCCGCGGGCCTGGTCCGGCGGGTGGCCCATCCCACCGATGGGCGAACCCGGCTCCTGGAACTGACCGGACAGGGACGCGCGGTCCTGGAGCAGGCACGCGATGAACTGAACCAGCAGCTCTTCGCCAACAGCGGGCTGCAGCACGCGGAAGCCACACAGCTGTTCGAAATCCTGGCCGCCTTCCGGCACCGGGCCGGCGATTTCCTGTAGCGTGCCACGGCGCTACAGCGAGCCTTCGCGAATTGCCGTGATGATGGCCGAGAAGTCGTTGCCCGCTCCCCCGGCCTCGCTGAACTTCTTGTACAGCTGCGTGGCCAGCGCGCCCATGTGCGCGTCGGTGTCGGTCAGTTGCAGGGCGCTGGCGGCCAGGCCCAGGTCCTTGCTCATCAGGGCCGCGGCGAAGCCCGGGGCATAGTCCCGGTTTGCCGGGGATGAAGGCACAGGTCCGGGCACCGGGCAATTGGTCGTCACCGACCAGCACTGGCCGGAAGCCGAGGAGATGACGTCAAAGAGAGCCTGGTGGCTCAACCCCAGCCGCTCGCCGAGCACGAAGGCCTCCGCGGCACCGATCATAGAGATCCCCAGCAGCATGTTGTTGCAGACCTTGGCCGCCTGCCCGGCTCCGTGCCCGCCACAGTGCACCACCCGCTTGCCCATGACTTCCAGGACCGGCTGGATCTGGTCCAGGTCCGCCTCCTCGGCACCGAGCATGAAGGTCAGCGTTCCCGCCTCGGCTCCCACCACCCCACCGGAGACCGGGGCGTCGGCGCTGCGGTGCCCGCCGGCCACCGCCAACTCGGCGGCTTCGCGGGCCTGGGCCACATCAATGGTGGAGCATTCCAGGAACAGCGTATTTGGCGGGGCCGCCTCCAGCAGGTAGTCGCGGTAGGCATCAAGCACGTGCTGACCGGTGGGGAACATCGTAACCACGATGTCCACGCCCTGCGCCGCCTGCGCCCCTTCCTGCACCGTGGTGATGCCCAGGCCGGTGGCCGCTTGAAGTGCCTGGGGCATGACGTCAAAGGCCTTGAGCTCATAGCCGGCCGCGTACAGGTTTGCCGCCATGGGCAGGCCCATGTGGCCCAGCCCGAGAAATCCGATCCGAGGTTTGCTGTCCATGCCTATTTCACTCCTTAACGCTTACGGTGCCATGTTCGATCAACTCGAAATCCAGTTCGCGCCCGGCCAGGGGCGCCAGGTGGCGGGCCACGCGCTGCTGCGCGCTGAGCCCGTCCACCCGCGCCACCCACTGTGGACTGCGGTCCTTGTCGATCACCTGGGCACGGATCCCCTCGCCGAAGTCCGGGTCGTCCAGGCGGTGCACTGCGGCCCGGAATTCCCGGCGCAGGTCTTCGCGCAGGTCGCTGCCCGCCTCCTGCAGCAACGCCAACACCAGGTCCACCGAGCTGGGGCAGGCCCGTTGCAGGGCGGCGGCCGCCCGCTGCGCCGCCGGATCCTGGTACCGCTGCAACTGCTGGAGGATATCCACCGGTTCCGCGGCCTCAAACGCCGTGATCCACGGTTCGGACAGGATCCCGGGGGCCGGCTGGCTGCGGTGCTGGTTGAGCACCTGGTCCGCCGACAGGGTTTCCAGCTCCCGCAGCAGCTGCGGCAACAGGCGCTGTTCCACGTGCACGTCGGCCAGGCCCAGTTCGATCGCGTCGGCCGCCCCGACGCTCTGTCCCGTCAGCGCCGCGTAGCGTCCCGCCGAACGCGGCGCGCGCGCCAGCAGGTGGGTGCCGCCCACGTCGGGAAAGAATCCGATGGAGACCTCTGGCATGCCGCATTTGCTGGCCTCGGTGACCACACGGTGGCTGCCGTGGGCCGAGATGCCTATGCCCCCGCCCAGAACGATCCCGTCCATGAGGGCGATGTAGGGTTTGGGGTATTCGTCAATCAGCGCATTGAGCTGGTATTCAATGCGCCAGAATTCCTCGGTGGACCCTTCGCGGTCGTTAATGTCGCGATAGATGGCAACGATGTCCCCACCGGCACACAGCCCGCGCTCCCCGGCCCCGGTCACT
The DNA here is from genome assembly GCF_052928425.1 of Glutamicibacter sp. BSL13. NCBI lineage: Bacteria > Bacillati > Actinomycetota > Actinomycetes > Micrococcales > Micrococcaceae > Glutamicibacter > Glutamicibacter sp. BSL13. Next base: position 11,692 of record NZ_JAVGCZ010000021.1, on the reverse strand, counting down.
GCGACCTGGTGGATCTGCGGATCATCACGCCAAGCCAGCAAAACGTCGAGCATCTGCTGGCACATCGCGGTCGTCAGGGCGTTCAGCGCACGGGGACGGTCCAAGGTGATTAGCCCCAGGGTGCCGCGCTGTTCAATGCGGATATCGCTCATCTATCAGGCCTTCTCGTGAGGGCGGTCACATGCTACTGACGAATATACTCGGACATCCAAGTATTTTGAAGGGTGCCATCCAAACTCGCTCGCCGCAGCGGCCAGCCCGTGATTTCATCGACCCGGATTCCCGCGCCAAAAATTGATAGGTTGAAGACGTGAAGATTGCGACTTGGAATGTGAACTCCCTCAGGGCCCGCGCCGACCGTGTTGAGGACTGGCTGCGGCGCACCGACGTCGATGTCCTGGCGATCCAGGAAACCAAGTGCAAGGACGAGAACTTCCCCTGGGAACTGTTCGAAAACAACGACTACGAGGTGGCCCATTTCGGGGTGAACCAGTGGAACGGGGTGGCGATCGCCTCCCGCGTAGGGCTGGACGACGTCGAACGCACCTTTGGCGGTCAACCCTCCTTCGGCAAGGGTGGGAAGGATCCGATCCAGGAGCCGCGCGCCATGGCCGCCACCTGCAACGGCGTTCGCGTGTGGAGCCTCTACGTTCCCAATGGACGCGCACTGGATGACGAGCACATGGAATACAAGCTGCAGTGGCTCGATGTGCTGAAGGACAATGCGGCCTCCTGGCTGGAACGGGATCCCGACGCCCAGATTGCCCTGGCCGGGGACTGGAACATTGCCCCAAGGGACGAAGATGTGTGGGACATCGACTTCTTCGTTGAGAACCGGATGACCCACGTTTCCGAGCCCGAGCGCGCCGCGTTCCGGGCCTTTGAGGCCGCAGGATTCAGCGACCCGGTGCGCCCCTTCACCGAGGGCGCCTTCACCTACTGGGACTACACTCAGCTGCGCTTCCCGCGTGGTGAGGGCATGCGCATCGACTTCGCGCTAACCTCGCCGGCGCTGGCCGCCCGCGTGAACAATGCATGGATTGACCGTGAAGAACGCAAGGGCAAGGGTGCTTCGGACCATGCCCCGGTGGTTGTGGAGCTCGCCGGCTGATGACTCCGGAGATCTCTGGCCCACTTCAGGAGCTGAGTGCAGCCACCGCTCACCTGCGGGTGTATGAACCGCTGGCCGCTTTTGAGGACTGGGCGCAGAGTATCATCTTGTCCACCCCCAAGCGCGACTGGCAACAATCCGAGGAACATGAAACCCGTCTGCTCTGGACCCGCACGTTGCGCAGGGTTTCGGATCCCTTCCCCCACGACGAGCCGGAGTTCTTCCGCGCGGTAACCGTCGCTGGCTATGACGGTACAGAGCACACGCGGTACTGCCCAGGCCAACTGCCGGCCCGGGCGTTGCTCGCCGCGGAGCAGGCGGAGGAAGCTATGCGCCCGGAGGTTTTTGACCTGCTCGTTCCCCCCGCAGCGCGGGAAGCCAACGCTGTCCGGTTGGACACCAACCGGCTGGCCGAGGACCTGACGCACCTGAACACCCGCACCTCCAGCTGGGGCATCCCCTTGAGCTGGTTCGCGCTCTTCCGCGAGGATGATGAGGTTCGGGTTCACCAGCAGGGCGACAAGTTGCGCTCGGTTCGCCTGCTGACCACGTTTTCGCAGGCAGTGGAGCGACTGTCCTGGGCCCTGAACGTCATGGTCGCGCACGCCGCCCAGGCCCCGCTGTTTGAAGAACTGGGACAATTAGGCACCTGGCTGGAGGGCTTTGACCGGGAGTCGGTGCTTGAACTCGATTACGGCACCCTGGCCGAATTGGTCTGGCCGGACGATTCGGTCAATGACCTGCACCATGGCCTGCAGGCGCTGGAAGAGAGCGACGCCACCGGGGCGGCTGCCGCATACCGCAGGTTAAGCAACCGGTGGCTGGGGCCGCGACATCTGGGACGCGCCAACTAGGGCCGGTCACGGGAGGCGGGTGAGCCTTCGGTCCGCGCCACCGACAAGCTTAACGCAAAAAGCCTTCCCGAAGGAAGGCTTTTCTTGGCGACCCTGACGGGACTTGAACCCGCGACCTCCGCCGTGACAGGGCGGCGCGCTAACCAACTGCGCTACAGGGCCATGTGATTTGGATTGCCACCCAAACGACATAGTAAAACCCTCGGTCACCCGAGGGCTTGCGTGGCTCCGACCGGCGTCGATCCGGTGACCTTTCGATTTTCAGTCGAACGCTCTACCAACTGAGCTACAGAGCCTGGTATCGCCATTGCTGACGGACACCCGGTATCCAATTTCTTGGAAACCTAAGCGACCCTGACGGGACTTGAACCCGCGACCTCCGCCGTGACAGGGCGGCGCGCTAACCAACTGCGCTACAGGGCCTTGCTATTGCAAGCCGGTGAATTACTCCACCTGGCAATCGATAACGATTGCTTGTACCCCCAACGGGATTCGAACCCGTGCCGCTGCCGTGAAAGGGCAGTGTCCTAGGCCGCTAGACGATGGGGGCCTATGATCTGCTGCGGTTTCTTGCGTCTCCGCTGCGGACTTCAATAACTATACGTGGCATTTTTTGATTTCGCAAAACGAGCTCCACCCCTCCCGTGGCGCACCCGAAGACCCTTCGCCGCCATCTTCCAACGTAGTCTGGAGGCATGGATTTGCAGATGCCCGACGAGGAGTTTGACGAGCTGGTCCGTCAGGCGATCGAGGCGATTCCCGCCTCTGCCCAGCGCATGATGGATAACGTCGCCTTCTTCATTGAAGACGAGTACGAACCCTTGCCCGGAGAACCGGAAAACACCGAGATTCTGGGCATCTATGAGGGCATCGCCCTCACCGAGCGGGACCACGACTGGGCGGCGGGTGCCATGCCGGACCGGATCATCATCTTCAAAAACCCAACGCTGCGGGTCTGCCGATCACCTGAAGAAGTGGTACGGGAAGTGGGCATTACCGTTATGCACGAGCTCGCTCATCACTTCGGCATCGATGACGCCCGACTGCATGAATTGGGCTGGGGATAGCTCCGAAGGCGGCGCAAAGTTTTTTGAGATCTGCGTCACCAGGCAGGTTCCCGCCGCAGGGCGAGACCGCCGCACCCCACGCCGATCGCGACCGGATCAAACCGCGGATCCCCTTGAGAGCCTATCTATAGGTAACGGACGAGAGCTGCCGGAGAGGGGCCGCACCCGACGCCATCCGACCCAGCCCGTGTTGGATCCAGGGCCACCGCCCGGACTCTTTCCGACAGCGAATGCAGGACGCTTCCTTATACCGAATCGCAACAATCCTCCAAATTCTGAGACCTTCATGCGGAGTTTAGCGAGGCCCAGCACTAGCTCAAGGAAACCCAATCTCTTTCATGCATACCAAAAGTCCTCATGTCACACCGTTTCGGAAGAATCTTCCAGCAATGTAATTCATGTGACTGGTGTGACGAGTGTTGCCATCGGTTACGGAATTGGCCTAGTGTGCTAGTTGGAACCTTATCCAAACCGTGACCTTTGAGACGGATTTCGAAGGCTTCATAACAACGGATGCGGGCACCACTCATCATCATTCAAAACTCGTGAGGAACGACCACATGCCTAAACGCCACACGCTCAGCGTCGCTGCATGCTCCCTTGCCCTGGCTGCCACCTGCCTCGCCGGCGCCATTCCGGCCGCGGCCTCCAGCCAGCCATCTGTTACCTCATCCTTCACGGTCCCGGCAGCACCAGAAGGTTCGAGCATGCCCACTGCCGCAGAGGTGGAAGCCGCCAAGGGCGACAAGGCCGCGACCGACGCCATGATCAGCCGACTGGAGAGCTCACTGGCCGCCAGCCGGGATCAGCTGGAGCAGGCGGAAACTGAGGCACTGCAGGCGCAAGATGTTCTACTCACGGCCACCGAAGAGCGCGACGCCCGCGTTGCCGAGGCCGACCGGGCCCGCGAGCAGGTGAAACTGGCCAAGACCTACTTGGACCAGAGCCGCGAAGCCGTTGGAAATATCGCGGCCGACCTGTACCGCGGCGGCGCAAGCTCCTCCACCCTGGGCATTCTCCTGCAGGACGACGAGTCCAACGACGTGTTCTACAAGGCCGCAACCATTGATGCGCTGAGCCAAAGCCAATCCCACAAACTGAACTCCGCCGCTGAAGCGCAGGCCCTGGTCGACGCCTGGCAGGATTATTCGTCTGCAGCCGAAAAGGCGGCAAAGAAGGCCACCGAGGACTACGATCAGGCTGCTTCGACCGCCAACTCCACGTTGAACCGCTACGAATCCGCCGTGGATCCGCAGCGCAAGCTGCGCGACGAACTGATCGGTCATCTGGCCACCCTGCAAGAGCAGGAAGAAGCCGAGGTTCGCAAGCAGGTCGAGAAGGCTGAAGCCAAGGCGGACGAAGAGAAGCTTGACTCCGTCATTGCCCAGGACACTGAGCCCAAGGTTGAGGACAACGAGCAGGCCCCGACGGTCGGGCAGGTCACTCCGCTGACGGTGGAGAAGCCTCAGGAACTGGCTGCCAGCGAGCCGGAGGACTCACAGGAGCAGGACAAGCCGAACGTGGCGCCAACTCCGGAAGCCGAAACGGAGCAGGCCGAGGAAGAGAAGCCTCAGGAAGCAGCCAAGCCGGCCCCGAAGCCGGAGCAGAGCAAGGCACCCGAGCCAGAGCAGCCAAAGGCCGAAAAGCCGAAGGCCACCGAGAAGCCCGAGGAAACCAGCAAGCCGAAGGCGGATAAGCCCAAGGAATCAACGAAGCCAAAGACGGAAAAGCCCAAGGCTGAGGAGCCGAAGGAAACCGCCAAGCCCAAGCCGAAGCCGAAGCCGCAGCCGCAGCCGCAGGCCACTCCGAAGCCTACTCCCAAGCCGAAGCCTAAGCCGCAGCCTAAGCCGCAGGTGACGGAGAAGCCCAAGGAAACCATCACCCCGCAGAGCAGCAGCAACTACTCGGCGGCGATCTCCTGGGCCATGAAGACCGCCAATGACCCGAGCAAGTACTACGTCTTCGGCGCCAATGGCCCGAACGCCTTCGACTGCTCCAGCTTTGCCCAGCGGGCCTTCGCCCAGTCGGGCATCTCCTTGCCACGTTCCTCCACCCAGCAGTACCAGGCTGCCCCGCAGTACGTGTCGCTGAGCCAGTTGCGCCCAGGGGACCTGGTCTTCTCCTCCTCCAACGGTGGGGCTTCCATGTACCACGTGGCCATCTACATCGGCAACGGACAGGTCGTGCACGCACGCAACCCACAGGCCGGCATCTCGGTGACCCCGCTGAGCTACGTCAACAACATCATGCCGCGGGCGGCACGCTACTAGGCACACCCGAAAGGGACAGCCGGCACCCGGTCACAGGGACCGTGGATGGAGCATTCTTCTCGAACTGCCCCGCCCACGGTCCCTTTTCATGCCCCGAACACCTGACCCGGCGGATGCAGGGGCTCCCCAACCCTCCGCGCAACCCCTGACGCCCAGCGGCCGCTGGATCACCGGGGCTTCCCGGCGGTCCAGCGGCCGCTCGTTCAGGGTTCCGGCTACGTGAGTGCCGGAGCGCTGGGTCTTTCTACTGTTCCTCTTCCTCGAAGTCCTTGCGGTCTGCCAGGCGCGGGTCCTCGCTGTCCGGGACCACCATCACCGGGCCCTTCGAGTGGTGCAGCACGCCCTGGCTGGTCGAGCCCAACAGCATGCCGGCAAATCCGCCGCGGCCCCGCGAACCGGTCACGGTCAGCACCGCGTGCTCGGATTCACGGATCAGCACTTCCACCGGAGGGCCGGGGATGACATCGGTTTCCAGTTTCAAGTCCGGGAAATGGGACTTCAGCCAGCGTGCACCGACTTCCATCTGATAGCGCACGTCTTCGAGCACCGCCTCCTGGTCCACGGTGGCCGGCATCCAGGCCAGCGCGGCACTGACCGGGGCCACAGCGCACACGACGCGCAGGGTGATGTCCCGGGCCAGCGCGGCCTCCGCCGCGGCCAGCACCGCGGCGCGGGCACGGTCCGAACCGTCCACACCGACCACGATGGCCTCGCGGCTTTCGATCTCCTGGCTCTCCTGCTCCCTGGCCATGCTCAGCGGCACCACCACGGTGGGGCACTTGGAGTGGGCCGGCAAGGCGGAGGACACCGAGCCGAGCAGGCGCCCGACGAAGCCGCCGCGGCCGCGGGTGCCCACGACCACCAGATCGGCGTCATTGCTCAGGTCCAACAGCACTCCAGCCGGGTCCCCGGATTCAATGTAGGTGCGAACCTGAACGTCGGTGTCCCCTATTTCCTCGCGGGCCTGGCGCACAATGTCCTCGGCGCCGCCACGGATCAAGTCGTCGTCCAGGGTGGAATAGCCCGCGTCCATTGACGATGCGGCGAACACCGGAATGGTGTACGCCGAAACCACGTTCAGCACGGTTCCCCTGCGGCTCGCCTCACGCACCGCCCACTTCAGGGCGCAACGCGATTGCTGGGAGCCATCGACGCCAACGACGATCCCCTCGATCTTCTCGGTTGCGGCAGGTGTCTGGTCGCTCATCAGATTCACTCCTCATAGCCCGGCACTTACATCGGGGTGATTCCCGTTACCCCCAATGTACTTCCATTCTTCCCATTGGTGTGAGTTGGGTCTAATGATTTCACGCACAGCCTACTCATTGCGGGGTTCGGGGTTTTTCGCCGAGGCAGAAAAGCATAGAATTTTTACCATGTCCTCCAGCACCCAAACCCCCGCGACACTTACGTTCGCCCAGCGCGTAGACCGCTATTTCAAGATCTCCGAACGCCAATCAACCTTCTCCACCGAAATCCGCGGTGGCATCGCCACCTTCTTTGCGATGAGCTACATCGTCGTGCTCAACCCGCTGGTGCTCTCCGGGGCCGATGCCAGCGGCACCGAGCTCGGGCTGCAGCGCGTGGCCGCCGTGACCGCGTTCGTGGCCGGCATTCTGACCATCATCATGGGCGTCTGGGCCCGCCACCCCTTCGCCATGGCCACCGGCCTTGGCGTAAACGCGTTTGTGGCCATCACCGTGGCCACCAATCCGGGCCTTACCTGGCAGGACATCATGGGCCTGGTGGTCATCGCCGGCGTGGTGATGTTCGTTTTGGTGCTAACCGGCTTTAGAACGGCGGTGTTCAACGCGGTGCCGGCCTCGCTGAAAACGGCGATCGTAGTGGGCATCGGCATGTTCATTGCCCTGATCGGCCTGGTCAACTCGGGATTTGTGCGCCGCATCCCGGACGCCGCGGGCACCACGGTTCCGGTGGGGCTGGGCTTTGACGGCAAGCTGCTGGGCTGGCCCATCCTGGTGTTCATCATCGGACTGCTGCTGACCATGGCCCTGGTGGTCCGCAAGGTCAAGGGGGCCATCCTCATCGGCATTGTCGCCGCAGCGGTGCTGGCCAACATCCTGGAGGCCATGTTCGACATCGGCGCCTCCAGCGCCGAGAACCCCAGCGGCTGGTCGCTGGTGGTCCCCTCCCTTCCCTCCTGGACCCTGCCGGATCTGAGCTTGATCGGCCACGTGAACCCGATCGGCGCGTTCTCCTCCCTGGGCGTGACCGCAGCGCTGCTGCTGGCGTTCGTGATCCTTCTGTCAATCTTCTTTGACGCCATGGGCACCATGGTGGGCTTGGCGGCCGAAGCCGGGAACATCGACGAGGAAGGCAACATCCCCGACGTTGAGAAGGTCCTGCTGGTGGATGCCGCCGGCGCCATTGTCGGTGGCGGCACCTCGAGCTCCTCGTCCCAGATTTTCGTCGAGTCCGGCGCCGGCATCGGCGAAGGCGCACGGACCGGGTTTGCCTCGGTGATCACTGGACTGCTGCTGCTGGCCGCCATGTTCCTGACCCCACTGATCTACCTGGTGCCCTTCGAGGCCGTGGCCCCAGCACTGGTGGTGGTTGGCTTCATGATGATCTCGCAGGTCACCAAGATCGACTGGAACGACTGGGGCCTGGCGCTGCCGGCGTTCCTGACCTTCACCCTGATGCCGTTCACCTACTCGATCGCCAACGGCATTGGCGCCGGCTTCATCGCCTTCGTGTTTATCCGCTCAGCCCAGGGCCGGGCCCGCGAAGTGCACCCTCTGATGTGGGTAGTGGCCGCCGCCTTCGTGTTGTTCTTCGGCATTGGCCTGATCGAGCAGCTCACGGGCGTGTAGCCGTTCAACGCCCCTGCGCAGCACGGGTCGATTCTGGAGCGTCGGATGGCGCTCCGGATTCGACCCGTTTGTCGTACACCGGGCCATCCGGCATGCGCCACGGCCGTGATGGGTCAATGTAGACTCACCGACAACGGTCCTGCGCTCCGCGGCGGCCGAATACCACATCCCACCTGCAGGAGGTTACGCGGCATGGGCACCCAATGGATCGAAGTTTTTGCCGGCATGAAGAATCCCGGGATGCGCCACGTGCTGGGGCTGGTGCTCTGCGGCCAGCAAGAGCAGCTGCCCGAGGATCGAACCACCACGAAGAATCTGGAGCGGTGGGAGAAAATTGGCCTGTTGCGCCAGGGGCCGGGCTGGGAGCTTAACGAGCAGCTGCTCACCTCGGCCCTTCGGGCTCGGGCCCGGCCCAAGCCCGAAGGGGTGCAGCGATTTTTCAACGGGCCGCGCCTGCTCTCGCTGCCGGCGAAGCCCGCTGAACGGCACGAGGTGCTGCGCCAGATCCGGGATGCGGCGATTGGCGCTGATGAGGAATTAAGTGAAGAGCGGCTCAACGACCGGCTGCGCACAATCCACCCGGACGTCGCGTTGCTGCGCCGCTACATGGTTGACAGCTTGCTTCTGGAGCGCAGCGCGAACGGCAGCGCCTACCGAAGCACCGGCGCGGCGTAGCGCAGGCTAGCCGCTGATCGGGCTGGCGCCGGCAATAAAGCGGCTCACCCCGGCCCCGGAAATGACCTGGGCCGGCAACGGGGCCATGCGCAGGTTGCGTTCGAATCCGGCATCCAGCGGCAGCGGTTCGTCACTGGCCAAGAACACGATGTTCCCGTAGCGCCGCCCCTTGAGCATGGGGGCATCGGCCACCATGGCCACATGGGCGAACACCTCGCTGAGAGTGGCGGCCTCGGCCCGCGCCCCGGCCAGATCCGCGGTGTCCCCGCAATTGGCCAGGTAGGTGCCGCCCACATCCAGTACGCGCTGCACCTGACGGGCATATTCCAGCGTCGTCAGTTCCACCGGGGTGGTGCTGCCGGCGAAGACATCCCGGATGATGATGTCCCGGCTGGCATCGCTCAGGCCGGGCAGCACCTGCGCGGCATCCCCCACCCGCAGGCGCACCAGTGGGGCCCGGGGCACCTGGAACTGGGTGCGCACCAGCTCGGCGAGCTTGGCGTCAAGTTCCACCACCACCTGCCGGGCGTTGTCGTAGGTGGCTGCCACCCAGCGCGCCATGGTGCATCCGCCCCCGCCCAGATGCAGGACGCGCAGCTTGCGTTGCCGGCCATCAAACCGCTCCGCCGGATAGCCGAAGCCGAACAGCGGTTGCATCCACCGCATGTATTCGAAGTCCAGGAACGTGGGATCATTCAGGTCAATATGCGAGGAGGGCACCCCGTTGACCTTGAGGATGTAGCGTTCGGCCCCGTACGGGTCCGGCTCAATCTCCGCCAGTCCGGTGTCAATCGGATACTGCCCGGGCAGCAGGGCACCGGTGGTTCTAGCCACGTTTTCGCACCATCCGGATTTCGCGCAGGCCTTCCCAGCAGCCGGCCAGGTCTTCCCCGGTACCGTCCGCCTCAAAACCGTGCTTGGCATAGAAGGCCCGGGCGCGGGCGTTCTGCTCCAGAACCCAAACCAGCGCGTCGCGCCGGCAAAGCACGGTCTCCAGCAGGTGCTCGCCCACCCCGGTTCCATACATCGGGGAGAGCACATAGAGCACGCCCAGCTCGATCTCGACCCCGGTGTCCTTGTCCTCATCGATCACCGGGGTACCGCCAGCCAGTCCGATGATGGTCCCGTCGGCCAGTTCGGCGACGTAGAACTGGGCGCCGGCCTCAATCCCGCGCTCCCACCATTGGACCTGCGCCTCTAGCTGGTCCTCCTGCTCGGTAAAGAAGGATTCGGGCCGCAGATGCCCATACGCCTCGCGCCATGCCTGCAATTTCATCAGCAGTGCCGGGCGGATGTCCTCGGTCCGGGCCAAACGAATTCGATAGTCGTTCCTCAGTTGCACCACTACAGCGTACGACAGGCCATGCGAGAGTGGCCAAGAAACCACGCGGATGGAAAATTTCAGCCATCTCACGTTGGGCGCGCGGATGCTCTCCTACTTAAGTACGATTGAGCGCCCCGCCCGGATTTGAAAGACTGGCATTTAGACAAACACTCGGTGCCCACCGGCACCACGACCCGCCTTGGAGGTGCCCTGACGCGTGAGCAACAATGAAAAGTTCGCGTGGGTGGCCGCCGCCATGGTGACGGGCTTTTCGCTGGTGATCTGCCTGGCGCCCGGGCTGTGGCTGGCGGTGGCCGGGGCGATCCTGCTGATGGGCTGCTTCACCGTCATCGCCCAGCTTGAACGCGGCTCCGCGCAGCTGAACCGCAGGCACTGGTACTACCTGGTGCCGCTGGTGCTGGCTCCGAGCATCTGCGGGCTGCTTTCCGGGCCGGTCACCTTTTGGATGGGCCCGCTCATCGCCGTGGTGGGCGGGGTTGCCACCTATTACCTGGCCCGTAGCTATCCGGTGATCGGTGAGCCGCGCCCTGTCCAGGAGCCACTGGTGGATAGCGAGCACCACGTCTAGCCAGGTTTCTTCGTCTCCTCGGCCCAGCGCGCTGCGGCAACCTCCCGCCCCCCAAACCGGGGCGGAGCTCATCGACGGCTGCTTCCCCCTTCGGCTGGCGGGCCGCTACTGCCCGGATTCCTCGATGGCGCTCTCCAGGCGTTCGAGTTTGCCGTGGATCTCACCTTCGTAACCCGGGCGGATGTCGGCCTTGATGACCAGGGAGATCCGCGACCCAAACGGGGCCACGGCCTCGGTGGCCCGCTTGACGACGTCGAAGACCTCGTCCCAGCTGCCTTCAAGTTCCGTGAACATGCTCGATGTCCTATTGGGCAGGCCCGAGTCTCGGACGACCTTGACTGCAGCGGCGACGGCATCGTGGACGGAGCCGTCGGGGTTGCTGCCGGTTCCGGATGGGGCTACGGAGAATGCGACGATCATGGGAAAATCCTTCCTTGGGGCCGGTGGTGTCGATCCCCACTGTGCCACCGTCCCACCGGCATTGTCATCCCTTGCGTGCGTACGCTACGCGGCCAGCCCGGTGGCCCGCAGCAGGATCGCGGCCCCTGCCCCGGCAATTACCACCAACAGGAACGGGGCCCGCAACAGCAGCGCAATCGCCGCGGCGGCCAGGGCCCCCACCCGGGCGTCAATGACCAAGTCCTGCCCGGAGGTGAACCCGTTCATGGTCACCAGCGAGGCCAGCAGGGCAATGGTCAGGATGCCGGCGACGCGGGACATCACCGGGGAATCCAGCACCCGGCGCGGCACGAAGTAGCCGCACAGCTTGATCGCGAAGGCGCTCACGCAGGCGCCCAGGATCCACCAGCTCAATTCACTCACGGCTTGCCTCCATCAACTTCACGCAGTCTGCCGTGCTCGGTGGCCCGCGGCGCGTGCCGGGACGCGGCCAGGGCGTACAGCACCGCGCCTGCTGCGGCGATCAGGATCGGCAGGCCCGGCGCAGTGAAGGGTACCGCCAGCGCTGT
>NZ_JAVGCZ010000020.1:0-47844 GCF_052928425.1 Glutamicibacter sp. BSL13 | reverse complement strand
TCCTGCAGCCCGGGCACCGGGCCGCTGTAGAGGACTTGTCCCCCGTTGCGTCCGGCCCGCGGGCCGACATCCACGATCCAGTCGGCGGCGGCGACCACATCCATGTTGTGCTCCACCACGAACACCGAATTTCCGGCCTCCTTCAGCGAACCGAGCACCTGGATCAGCGGCTGCGCGTCGGCCGGGTGCAGTCCCGCGGAGGGTTCATCCAGCACGTAGATCACTCCGAACAGGCCCGAGCGCAACTGGGTGGCGATGCGCAGGCGCTGCATCTCCCCCGGGGAAAGGGTGGGGGTGGCCCGGTTCAGACTCAGGTAGCCCAACCCCAGGTCCAGCAGCACCTGGATGCGGGCGCGCAGGTCCGTACCGATGGTCTGGGCGACCTGCTGCTCGGCGGCGGTGGCCTGCTGCTGGGGTTGATAGGTATCAAGCAGTTCGGCCAGCTCGGTGAGCGAGGCCGCGTTGAACTCGGCAATGGTGCGCTCTGCGAAGCGCACCGCGAGGGACTCCTGACGGAACCCGGTGCCCCCGCACAGCGGGCAGGGCCCGGTCTTCAGGAAGCGCAGGGCCTTGGCCCGCATGGTTTCACTCTTGGACTCGGCCACCGTGTGCAGCACATAGCGTTTGGCGCTCCAGAAGCGGCCCTTGTACGGCTTTTCGATGCGGTCCCGTTCCGGGGTCACCTCCACCACCGGCTGCTCGTCCGTGAACAGCAGCCAGTCCCGGTCCTTGCGGGCCAGCTGCCCGAAGGGCTTGTCCACGTCATAACCCAGGTGGCTGGCCACGTCGCGCAGGTTCTTGCCCTGCCAGGCCCCGGGCCAGGCGGCGATCGCGCCCTGTCGGATGCTCAGGGATGGGTCGGGCACCAGCAGCTCCTCGCTGACCGTGTGGGCCTGGCCCAGCCCATGGCATTGCGGGCAGGCACCGACCGCGGTGTTCGGGGAGAACGCGTCCGAATCCAGGCGCGCCGCACCCGGCGGGTAGCTGCCGGCCCGGGAGAAGAGCATGCGCACCGAATTGGACAGGGTGGTCAGGGTGCCCACGCTGGAGCGGGAGCTGGAACCGGCGCGACGCTGCTGCAGCGCCACCGCCGGGGGCAGACCTGAAATGTACTCGACCTTCGGGGTGTGGCCCTGGGAAATCAGCCGGCGCGCGTAGGGGGCCACGGATTCCAGGAAACGGCGCTGGGCCTCGGCGAAGATGGTGCCAAACGCGAGCGAGGACTTGCCCGAACCGGAGACCCCGGTGAACGCCACGATCGCATCCCGCGGGATGCGCACCTCCACGTTCTGCAGGTTGTTCTCACCCGCCCCGCGCACGTGCACGAATCCGTCCTGCCCGGCCGTGGCGCCGGGCGCCGGCAGTCCGGGAGCGGGGTCGGTGCCCGGGGCGGGGTGAATGCTGTCGTCCTGCTGTTCCAAGGTCTTCACCTTCCCCACCCTAGGCGCAAGCGCCCGGGCCGCTCAATGAACTGGCTTACCCTTGTCCGTTGGCAGGAAACACGCTGGACGCCGCTCCGCCAGGCGGCACGCTTGCGGTAGGCTTTCGACACTTGCACGCTGTGTTGTTGTCACGAGGAGTCCGGAATATGGGGAAACGGCGAAGCATGCCCGATGACAGTCCCGAGGCGCCGCACCGCCAGTGGAATGAGCTGTTGCAGGAGATGCGCGTCATGCAGACGGGCATCCAGATCCTGGCGGCGTTCCTGGTGGTGCTGCCCTTCCAGTCGCGGTTCGAGATCGTTGAGCCGCGCGAACAGGTGATCTATGCGGTGCTGCTGCTGGTCTCGGTGCTGCTGATACTGCTGATGATCTTCCCGGTGGCGGTCCACCGCTACCTGTTCGGGCAGCGGGTGAAGGCCACCACCGTGCACCTGGGGCATATCGTGGTCAAGGTCGTCGGGATCGGGGTGGGTCTGCTGATCTGCGGTTGTGTCTGGTTCGTGGTGCAGGTGCTGTTCGGCTGGCAGATCGGCTCGCTGGTCGGCGGTTCACTGATGCTGGTGACCATCTTCCTGCTGGTGATCCTGCCGCGGTTGGTCACCCCGCTGGACACCCTGCCGCAGCAGGACCGCTAGCCCAGCCGTCCCTCGTCAATGCGGCGCAGGCTGTAGCGCATCGGGGCGTGGCGCACCGCCCGGGGCAGTACCCGGTTCGCGGTACGCAGCACCCGAACCACCGCGCCGTAGCGCCGACGCACCGTGGGGGTGAGCCGGTACCCGTAGAGTTCGCGCACCCGCGGCGGCAGCTGGGCAATAGTCACATCCCGCACCAGCGGCAGCACCGCCCGAATCCACCAGGGGGCGTGGCGCCCGGTGAACAGCTCATCTGCTGCCTGGCGCACCTCCTCGGTGACCTGCAGCTGCTCCAGCATCTGCTGGAAGTAGCGTTCAAATTCCGCGCGGTCCGCCGGCCAGAAACCGTCGGGCATCTGCAGCGCGCTTCCCAGCACCGCGTACTCGCGGTACAACGCCTCCTCATCGTTCGCTTCCAGGGCCGGCAGCGTCAGCCGGGCGGCGAGGGTCGCCGAATCGTAGAGGGTTGCCGCCACCCACACCTGTAGCCGGGGGTCACGGGCGGAGTAGGCCGGGGTCCCGTGCCGCGGATCGCGCGGAGCGCGCACCGGCCGGTGGGCGGCGTCCACGAAGTTCACCACGCGCTCGCGCTGCCGTTCGTTGCCGGCACCCAGTGCGTAGACGTAGGCAAGGGTGTTGTGCAGCCGGGAGAGCGGGTCGGCGACAAAGTTCGAGTGGCGCACCACTGCGGTGCCGATGCGCGGTTCGGCCAGCTGCAGCAAGATGGCCCGCCCCGCCCCCAGCAGCAGGCTCGCCTCCGGGGCGATGCGACGCAGAAGGCCTTCTTGGGGCTGGCGTGGATCCATGGTGTCCAGAATAGGTCAGCGCCCTGCATGCCCGATGGGAAGGCGTCGGTGCGGCCACGCCTGGACCTGTCCACCAAGCTGGCACCAATCAGCATTGACTATGATGTAAGACGTGTCAGTCACCCAGCTTTCGGATAGCGCGCAGAACTACCTGAAGATCATTTTCAGTCTCAAGGAGTGGTCTGATAAGCCGGTTACGCCCACGGTGATTGCCGAGCGGGCCGGGGTGAAGCTATCCACTGTCTCCGGGGCTTTGGGCAAGCTGCGTCAGCAGGACCTGCTGGATCACGCCCCCTACGGAGAAGTCAGTCTCACCGAGACCGGGCGCGCCTACGCGGTGGCCATGGTCCGCCGCCACCGGCTGATTGAGACGTTCCTGGTGCAAATGCTCGGGTACCGCTGGGACCAGGTCCATGCGGAGGCCGAACACCTGGAGCACGCGGTCTCGGATTTCATGATCAGCCGGATCGACGAGCTGTTGGGCCACCCGACCCGGGACCCGCACGGGGACCCGATTCCCAGCGCCGACGGACTAATCGACATGCCCAACGCCCACCCCTTGGGGGAAACCGCCCCGGGCAGCGACGTGGTGGTTGAACGGATCTCGGATGCGGATTCGCAGCTGCTGCAGTACTTCTCCGACCACGGCATTGTGGTTGGCGCCCGGTTGCACGTCACCGGCGGGGATCCGTTCTCGGACACCATCGAGGTCAGCGCCGGGCCCGAGGCCAAGACCGTGGTCCTGGGCAGCCGGGCCTCCGGCGCCGTGTGGGTCTCCGCGACTTAGGCGCGGGCCGTTAGCGCCTTGCGCCGCCGGGCCGCGCGCACGGATTTGGCGACCATCCCCTGCCTCGGGCTGAAGAGGTAGACCCCCAGGAAGATCAGGCCCTGGGCCAGTACCACCATGCCGCCGGTCGAGGCGTCCAGGTAGTAGCTGGCGTACACGCCCACCACCCCGGCTGAGGCGGCCAGCACCGGTGCGATCACCAGCATTCGTCCAAAGCGGTCGGTCAGCAGGTACGCGGTGGCACCCGGAATGATCAGCATGGCCACCACCAGGATCACCCCCACCGCCTGCAGCGCGACCACCGAGGTCATGGCCAGCAGGCCAAGCAGAACCGCTCCCAGGATCCTGGGGTTCATGCCCAGCGCATGGGCGTGGATGGGGTCAAAGGCATAGAGCGTGAAGTCTTTGCGCTTGGTGATCAGCACCGCGAAGGTGACCGCCCCCAGGGCCAGCACCTGCCATAGGTCTGCCCGGGATACACCCAGCAGGTTGCCGAACAGGATGTGGTTCAAATCCAGGTGGCTGGGAGTCACGGAGATCAGCACCAGACCGAACGCAAACAGGGTGGTGAACACGATCCCGATTGCCGCGTCCTCCTTCACCCGGCTGGTGTCGCGCAGTCCCCCGATCAGCGTCACCGCCAGCAGCCCGAACACCACCGCCCCTAGCGCGAACGGCGCCCCAAGGATGTAGGCGATCACCACCCCGGGCAGCACCGCATGGGAGACCGCATCCCCCATCAGTGACCAGCCGATCAGCACAAGCCAGCAGGAGAGCACCGCACACAGCACCGCGGCGATCACGGTCACGGCCAGGGCGCGCAGCATGAAGGTGTAGCCCAGCGGCTCGGAGAGCAGTTCGATCAGATTCATTTTCCGCCTCGGTTCATCGGGTCCAGGCCAAAGGCCAGCGCCAGGTTCTCGGGTTGCAGCACGCTCTGCGGGCTGCCGTGCATCAAAACCCGGGTCATCAGCAACACGGCTTCATCGGCCAGGTTCGGCAGGGCATGCAGGTCATGGGTGGAGATCAGCACACTGCCGCCCTCCGCGGCGATCTCACGCAGCAGTTCGGTGATGGTCCCCTCACTGCGCTTGTCCACCCCGGCGAACGGCTCGTCCAGCAGCATGATGGTCGCCTCCTGGGCGATGCAGCGAGCCACGAAGGTGCGTTTCTTTTGACCCCCGGAGAGCTGGCCGATTTGCCGGTCCGCGTGCTTGGCCAGGCCCACGCGTTCCAGGGCAGTGTCAACGGCCCGGTGATCGGCCTTGCTGGGTCGGCGCAGGAAACCCATCCGCCCGTAGCGTCCGGTCATCACCACTTCACGCACGGAGATTGGAAAGTCCCAGTCCACCGCCTCGTTCTGCGGCACGTAACCGATGGCGGCCCGCTTGCGCGCCAATTGCGGATCCATTCCGTTGATCCGCACGGTGCCGGTGTCCGGGCGAATCAGGCCCATGATCGTCTTGAACAAGGTGGACTTGCCCGAGCCGTTCATGCCGATCAGCGCACACACGCTGCCGGGGTGAACCTGCAGGCTGGCCGAGTCCAGGGCCAGCACCGGCCCGTAGTGCACGGTGGCGTCACGCACGTCGATTGCTGGTGTCATTTTCCGTTTCCATTCAGGGCCCGGGCGATCGCCCGGGTGTCGTGGGTGATCAGATCCAGGTAAGTGGGTACCGGACCGTCGGGCTCGGAGAGCGAATCCACATAGAGCGCTCCCCCGTAGACGGCGTCGGTGGACTCAACGACCCGCTGCATCGCGGCATCGGAGACCGTGGATTCGCAAAAGACCGCAGGCACCTGGTGCTCACGCACATAGTCGATGGTGGAGGCCACCTTGCGGGGGGTGGCCTGGGATTCGGAGTTCACCGCCCACAGGTACTGTTCATGCAGCCCGGCATCGCGGGCCAGGTAGGAGAACGCGCCTTCGCAGCTGACCAGCGCCCGCTTGGTCTTGGGCAGGTGGGCCACGTCGGCCAGCAACTGATCGTGCACCTGCTGCAGTTCCCGCTGGTAGTCGGCCGCGTTCCGCCGGTAGTCGGCGGCGTGCGGCGGATCCAATGCCGCAAACGCCTCTGCCATGTTCTGCACATAGGTTTGCACGTTGACCGGGCTCATCCAGGCATGGGGATTGGGTAGGCCGCTGGCATCCCCGTGCGCGATGGCAATCGGTTCGATGCCCTGGCTGACGTTCACGTGCGGCGCATCGACGTCCGCAACGAACTGCTCAAACCAGGCTTCGAGCCCCAGCCCGTTGTCCAGGATCAGATCCGCCCCGGCTGCGCGGCGCAGGTCATCGGGGGTAGGCTCATAGCCGTGGATCTCCGCCCCGAACTTGGTGATCGATTCGACGCGCAGATGCTCACCGGCAACGTTGTGTGCGATATCGGCCAGCACGGTAAACGTCGTGAGCACGGTGGGGCGTGAATCGGCGGCGGGTTCGGCGCTGGGATCCGTGCTGGCTGGCGCCGCGCAGCCTGCCAGCAGCAAGGCCAGGACCAGTGCGAGCGCTGCTGGGCGGGTCACGGCGTGCCGCCGTTTCCAGCTTTCGGGTAGGTGCATCAGCGGACCCCGACTCCATTCTCAGTGTGCAGAATGCGGCACCTCTGCGTGCCACACCCCCAGAGTAATGTTTGAGGGGTCAAACATTCAAATTTGATACACCTGACCTTGGGTTCGTGACAATGGATTCCCCACGGCGAACCGTGAAGGTTCCGGTGTGCCCCGCAGCTAGTGGTACAGGAAGATCAACAACAGCCGCGCCTGCTCCAGGGCGGTGACCGAATGCTCCAGGGACGCCTCCAAATGCATCATCGCCCCGGCGGCCAACTGATGCACCGTTCCACCGATCTCCAGCTCAACGCTTCCGGAGGCTACCTGGATGATCACGGGGTGCGGCGAGGAATGCTCACTGAGGACCACCTGGTCGTCAAAGGCCAGCTCGGTCACTCGGAAGTTATCGGCCTTGTAATAGGTGTGCGGGGAAATTCTTCCCGGCTTAAAAGGATTGGTCTCGGCCAGCTGATCGACCCCGGTCGTAATTACGCCCCGAGGCAAGTCGCCGTTGACTGGGTGCTCCATCTGCTGCGTCCCTTCGCTCGCTGCCGCTTAGTGCAACCTTGGCACAACTGACGGCAAGGAACCAGAGCCAACGTTGCCCCGTGGGGCTCTACCGCCCCAACGCTATCCGGCCAGCAGCACGTAGGCCGTGGCCGAGCCCGGTTCGATCTCGGTGCGTCCGGCGTCATGAATCACCGGGCCGTGGGCAAGCTCCATGCTGGCGGTGAAGTCATCACGGCTCAGCTGCCGCACCCCCAGGGTGGCGCCGTCGGCGATCCATTGCTGCACGATGTCCTCGTCGGTTTCCAGCAACCAGGCAAACAGGGCGTGGGCGGCCTGGGCGCTGGCCTTGCCGGTGGACATCTCCAGGGAGGTGTCCAGGACGATCACCACTTGCCCGCCCAGCACCCCGCCGGATTGCGGCAGCTGTGTGCCGGAGACCTGCAGCTTGGCCAGGATCTTGGGCATGTCATCGGCCGGAACCGGGGCAAGCCCGGCGGCCTGTGCACCGCCAATTTCAATGAGGGCGTGCTCGGGGAACTCCCGCCGCACCTTGGCGAACGCCTTGGGGTTCGCCCGTCGCACCGACTTGCCGAAAGCACCGTGCGCCCAGGGCTGCCAGGCTGGGTTCACCGGATCCTGCAGGAAAGCGGCGATCGAAGCCAGTGCGACGGCGGCAATGGCTTCGTCCTCGCCGGCCGGGTCTTCCTTGTCGACCAGCAGGATGATGGGTTGAATCAGCTCCGAGGCGACACGTTCGGTATATTTGCTCATTGCTTCATCTTCGCATTCCCGGGCGGATTACGGCACTCGTTGACTTCGGCGGCGTCCTTCGTCCGGGTGAGGACGTTTAGCGGTTGAGGAAGGTGACCGTGATGCGTGCCGGTTCGGGGGCGAAGACGGCGTGGGGAACCATCTCCTCCAGGTGGATCACGCCGCCGACCCCCAGGCGGTGGACTTCTCCACCCACTGTGAAGTCGACTTCCCCGTCAATGACCTGCACCAGGATTGGGGTCCGGGCCTTGTGATCGGGCAGTTCCACCCCGGCGTCGAATGTGATCTCGGTAATCTGCACCATCTGACCGGCGAAGATCCTTTTTGCCGAATACTTGCCCGACTTAACAGGGTTGCGCTCGACATAGTCCTGCACGCTCTGTGCAATCAGCGTCGATTCCTGCGGCGTGCCGCTTTCCTTCGCCACTACGGTGTCCTCCTTGGATGCTGGACGTTGAACTGCCTTGCCACCATCATCTCCCCAAGGGCACGGCCTTGTCTGCCGGGGCGACACGCACGGCGGCGGGTCAGCGCACCGCGCTGTCGTCCAGCTTGCCGCCGGTTGCGGCGTTGCCATAGGTTTCCACGTGCACGTGGTCATTGTGCAAGGTGGTGTCATTCCAATTGCCGGTGAACTGGGTCCCGTATTTTCCGGACTTGGAGTACTCAGTCCACCCGGTGGTCGGCAGCCAGATCTTGTCCCGCCAGATCAGGTACTCCACGCCCAGCTCCATGCGGTTGTCCAGCAAGAACTGCGCGATTCGGTTACCGGCGGCGATGGACTGCGGGTCCTTGTAGTTGCGGATCATGATGTCCACCGCGCGGCCACTGCTGTGCCCCACGGATCCGGAGCGCAGGGTTCCCATGGACGTGTAGTAGCCAGCGAACCGCTGTTGGACGGCTTTCATAACGGCACGGGTGTCGGGCTGCACCGTCGCCGGGCCGGAGGTGCTCAGGTAGCGTTCACTGACCCAGCCGGTGCCCTTGGTGCTGGAGATGTACGCCCACCCGGAGTCCGCCTTCAGGTAGGTGACCTTTTCGGCCGGGGGAACGACTGCCTTGCTCGGGTAGCTGGTTCCAGCCCCGGTGCGCAGGTTCAGGTTGGCGGTGGTCCATCGATACTGGATGGCTTCGGGGCGGGGCGCTTGGGGCTTGGGCGGGGCCGGCTGCTGCGTGGGCGCAGTGGCCGCCGGGGCCTTGGAGGAGAGATAGCTGCTGCTGACCCAGCCGATTCCCTTGCTGGTTTGGACCCGGCTCCATCCGGCGGAGGTCCCCTTGACCGTCAGACGTTCCCCGGTTGGCAGCACACCGACCGACTTGTACATCGTGCCGGCCCCCGACCGCAGGTTCAGGTTCGTGGTGGTCCACCGGTATTGTCCACTGACCGGGGTGTAGGCGGTGGTGATGAGTGATGAGGTGGGCACCCAGCCGGTTCCCTTTGAGGTTTTCACCTGGCTCCAGCTGCCCTTGCTCTGCAGCAGGTCCACCTTCTGGCCAGCAGGAACTGTTCCCAGCGAGCCGGCCGTCGTGGAAGCACTCTTGCGAACGGCGGTGGGGTCAACGAACCAGCGCTGTCCAATGACCTTGGGAGCCTGCGGAGTTGGCTTGGCAGGAGGCTTCGGAGCGCTGGTGGACAGCTGCTTCGAGGCAACCCACACGGGGCCCTTCGCCGTGGAAACCTGCGACCACGAACCCGAGGACCGCAACCACTCGACCTTCGTCCCGGCCGCCAAACTCACGACCTTACTCGACTTGGTACTGGCGCTCTTATACCCGGTCTGCTTCGAAGTCAGCCACCGGTACGAAGCCGCAGGAGCCTTCACCCCCAACTGATTCGAAGGCACGAAACCGGTCTTGCCAGAGACCTTGACCTTGCTCCACGAACCAGACGCACCCAGGTACTGGACCTTGGTCTTACGCGCGACCGCGCCCAGCGACTTCGACTTCGCCGACGCCGAAGCCCGCAACTCCTGATACGACTGCGCATACCGATACACCGCAGGCTTCGGAGCGCTGGTGGACAGCTGCTTCGAGGCAACCCACACGGGGCCCTTCGCCGTGGAAACCTGCGACCACGAACCCGAGGACCGCAACCACTCGACCTTCGTCCCGGCCGCCAAACTCACGACCTTACTCGACTTGGTACTGGCGCTCTTATACCCGGTCTGCTTCGAAGTCAGCCACCGGTACGAAGCCGCAGGAGCCTTCACCCCCAACTGATTCGAAGGCACGAAACCGGTCTTGCCAGAGACCTTGACCTTGCTCCACGAACCAGACGCACCCAGGTACTGGACCTTGGTCTTACGCGCGACCGCGCCCAGCGACTTCGACTTCGCCGACGCCGAAGCCCGCAACTCCTGATACGACTGCGCATACCGATACACCGCAGGCTTCGGAGCGCTGGTGGAAGTCAGGTACTTGCCGGAGACCCAACCCGTTTTTGACGCATATTTCACCTGCTCCCAGGTGCCGCTCTTCTTTAGGACGGTCAGCGTGACGCCTGTAGGAATCACCAGAAGCGACTTGGATGAGGCCGTTGGTTTTTGGCGCAGGTTGAGGTTGGTAGTGGTCTTCTTCTTGATCGTTGCCTTGGCTGTGGCAACGCTGGCAGATGCGACAGGAGAAGCCAGCGCTGCCGCTGCGACGGGATCTGCCGTAGCGGCGGGCAGGGCTCCACCGACGACAACGGACAGGGCAAGCAGCAGCGCTGTGCCGCGTAGTGTGCGAGCCATCTATTCAACTTTCACCCGGGGCTGCTCTGCGCCCCGGGTGCCTCAGTACAGCCGGTCGCCAGTCTTGCCTAGCATTCCAAAAGATTGCGCATGCCCTTCGAGCACGGCGCGGGGAAGGGCGACGAGCAGATTCGAAATGTCACGGCTGCTTAATTTTATGTCAGGTTCGGCATAAGAAAGTACACTTTTTCTGTTTAGTGCAGCTCGCTCAGTAAGTCGCCAAGTGGTGCGGCAAGAATTGTCGCTTGCTTAGTCGGCGGCGGCTCGCTGTTCGTCCCATTTCTCCACCGAAATTCGGCGAATGCTCATGATGTCGCCGATGGAACACCACTGGGCGCCACCCAATCGCGCCACCGGATTCAGCAGCTGGGCATCCGGGCGCTGCTGGTCATTACAGACGTTGTCATCCACCGCAACGTGCACGACCTCGCCGAGCACCAGGAAGGAATCGCCCACCTCAATGATTTGCTCCAGTTCGCACTCAAGTGCGGCAGGGGAACCAGCCACGCGTGGGGACTTCACACGGAAGCCAGGCTCGGATTCGAGAGCTATTTCCGCGAATTCACTGCGGCCGGGCTCGAACTCTGTGGCGCTGGCGTTGATTTCCTCGACATGGTGACGAGAGGCGAAGCAAATGGTGAATTGGCCTGTCTGTATCAATGTTCCGTAGCGTGTCTTTTCGCCCCACTGAGGTGAACTGAACAATGGGTGGATTCGCACTGGCAACCGTGAAGAAGGAATGCGGCGCAAGATTCGGCGTCCCGCGCTGATCCACGGTTGACACCCAGGCAATCGGGCGGGGAATGATGAGATTCTTCAACAGGTGATAGACATCCGCAGCAGCAACTTGCTGCGGATCCGTTTCGATGCGCATGCCAACCAGCTCACCAGATTTACCTGCGCATTTCCATCAGCGCCTTTGGCCTGGATGCGAAACCATTTTCTATGCTGATGCCATAACTGAGCTATTTGCCGATGACTCCCGCTCCAATCGGGAACGAATGCTTGCCGGTGACCCATACATCGCGGACGCCGAATTGGCGCAACTATCGCAGCAAGCGTTGTCCCGAACCTACGAATATGAGCGGGCCTACCTTGAGGATCCGGCGAGCGCCCGTCGCATCCTGGAAAATCTGATCGGCGAGCTGGGAACCGGGGTCGACATTCGCCCGCCCTTGCGAGTCGATTACGGAAGCAATATCAGCATCGGTGAAGGCACGTTCATCAACTTCAATTTTACGGCCCTTGACGTCGCACCCATCAAGATCGGCGCCGATTGCCAGATCGGCCCGAACGTCCAACTGCTTACCCCCACTCATCCGCTGGATCCGGAAGAGCGTCGCAGCAAGATCGAGTCCGCGCAGCCCATCACACTCGGGGATAATGTGTGGCTCGGCGGGGGCGTCGTCATCGTCCCCGGAGTCAGCATCGGACACAACTCGGTCATCGGTGCCGGCGCGGTGGTTACCCGTGATATTCCCGCAGGGGTTGTGGCCGCAGGCAATCCTGCTCGGGTCATCAAACAGCTTGCATGAGCGGCAATCATCGGTGTCGCGCCCGGCGTACGAAGAGGAGGATGACGCTAAGCAGCATGGCCGTGGCCAGCGTGCCCAACCCTAGATAGACGTGGTGAAGCTGGAGCAGCTGCTCGCGGCCGACGGCCCAAAGGTTGTTCGGGGACCGCAGGTCCTCGGCGGACGAGGAGAAGCTGGCAGCCACCGACAACACTGCGGGCATGATCCATTGCACCAGTAGCGCGGCGCACCACAGCAATAGGGCACTACCCCGGGCAAATCCCAGGTAGCCCAAGGCGATGCCCAGCATTATGGGTCCGAGGAAGTCCAAGTGTGTTTGCACCGCGTCCACTGCCAGAACTTCGCCGAGCCAGTACCCCGGCATCAGGCTCAACACCGCCAGGGCTATGGAGAACCCGCCCAAGGGTGCCAAGGACAGTCCGGCATGGAGGACTAATACGCCCACCACCATCGACAGTGTCAGTCCGAGATGCACGCCCAGCTGCTCCACGTCGAGCACCGCGGTGCGAAGCACCGTCCAGGATTGGTAGATGGCCGCCGTCCATCCCGTCAGCAGTCCAAGGCCACAGAGTACCGCGCACCTTCCACGCCGGTCGGCAAGCAGCCGGGTGCCCAGGCCGGTCAGCAGCGCCGAGGCGCCGCCCATGAGGAAAAGAAGGTGGGGCTTCTTGCTCGCAAGGGGAAGCAGGCTCGTGGCCGCCTCTTGCCCCGCTGTGGCTTGGATTCCAGGTTCGGCCGTCAGCCAGGGAAGCAAGGCCAGCACAACGGCGGCTATTCCCAGCAACCACTGCACCCACCAAACGGTCAGGGCCGAGCGGACGGCGGAGACGAAACGTGAAGTAGTTCGAGGGCTCACACTGCAATTCTCCCAAAACCGGCCAGCGAATCGATGAGTCCCGCGCGCGTCAAGGATTTGCGGGGCCGACAGATGGGCTGGGGAAGGACCGGGGAGACATGGGCCACGAGCATCAATATTGCCGCGTCCGGAATAGCGACGGACGACCGCTGAACATGCAGATGGTCCGAAACGCTTCGCTCTGCCACGAAGCCTTTCGGACCATCTGTAGTATTTCTGCTGACCCGGTTCGGCTGGTAAGCGTCCTCTGCACCCTGAACATGAATATGCTTGGTTCACGTTCCGGTGGGTCCTCGGCCCCGCTGGCGGTAGCCCTCGGTTGCCTGTTCTGGTTCTAGTAAATACGCATTCGACAGACTGAGCAATAGGCACATTAATCGTTGATCAATCTGATCAAGCGACGACGAGTCGCCTGTCGATTCCTGGTCATTCTGCCGAAAAAGCTAGTGGATGTGACTTGCGACATATCTAATTCGACGCGAAACCCCCTTGACCCTGACGTTGCGTCAACCTTTAGCGTTGTGGGCATGCAAACCAATTCCTCCCGCCCAGTCGAGCGCTACTCGATCCAACAGGTCGCCAAGGCCGCGTCGGTCACCAGCCGCACCCTGAGGCACTATGACCACATCGGGCTGCTTGAGCCGGTTGAGGTTTCCACCGCCGGATACCGCCTCTACGACCAGGCATCGATCGTGCGGCTTCAACGGATTCTGCTGCTGCGCAACATGGGCATGGAGCTCAAGGCCATCGGCGCGATCCTGGATCAGGAGCAGGACCAGATTGCGGCACTCACCGAACACATTGAGGTATTGAAAGGACAGCGCGCGGCCTTGGATCGGCAATTGGAAACCCTGCAGAAAACCATTGAAAGGCTCAACCGAGGAGAGAGCATGGACTTAAATGAATTTTTCGAAGGAATCAACGAACAATACCGGAAGGAGGTCATCGAGCGCTGGGGTGAAGAGAGCTACACCGCTTCTGACCGCTGGTGGAAAGCCCTGTCCGCAGACGACCGGGGAGATTTCATGGCGCAGTCCAAGGCCCTGATCGCGGCGTGGACCAATGCCGGGACACGGGGCCTGAGCCCCGATTCGGCCGAGGCCCAGCAGCTGGCGGCAGAACACGTGCGGTGGCTGCGTGGCATTCCCGGCACTCCAGGCCACGGGAGTGACGACCCCAGCGTCCTGCACCGGTACGTGCGCAACCTCGCGGAAATGTACGTGGCGGATCAGCGCTTTGGCGATACCTACGGGGGCCAGGCACAGTTTGTGCACGATGCCCTGATCCACCATCTCGACCAGCAGTAGCCCCGACCGGGCACCGGTCAATCCCCGGTGCCCGGAAGGGTTCTCACTTGGTTTCGCGGGCAATGTCCTCCCGCGCCTCCGCGTAACGCCGTTGAATGTAGTTCTCCAGCTCCACACGCTCCACCCGCCACATCCCGCGTCCACCGATCTGGATCGCCGGCAGCTCTCCGCTTTTGACCAGGGCACGCACCTGGGGCAGCTTCACATTCAGCTCTTCGGCAACATCTTCGAGGCGTAGGAATCTCATAACCAACACGTTACGTCCATTAGCTGTCTTTGGGTTCGATTTACTGCGGTTTTGTGGATAACCGTGCGTTTCGGTTAGCCGAGAGGACCTTCCGGGCAGCCGACACATTACCGGTCATACCGTGCAACACGCTTGGGGGTGGCTGATCATTTTGACTAGTATTTCACGAAGGCAACCCGCCTGATTGTTCGATTTGACGCTACCGCGCAGGAGAGACCCCATGATCCCGGAGACGTATCAGCTCGATGAAACCGACCGGCGGATCCTGCTGGCGCTGGACAACGATCCCCGGGTGCCGATCATGATGTTGGCCCAGCAGTTGGGCCTGGCCCGCGGAACCGTGCAGACCCGGCTGGAGCGCCTGGCGCACTCCGGCGCCCTGCGCCCTAACACTGCACGCATTCGTCCGGCCGCACTGGGGCGTGGGGTCTCCGCTGTGGTCAGCGCCGAGCTGGATCAGGCGCGGCTGGATGAATCGATTGAGGCCTTGCGCCAGATTCCCGAGGTATTGGAGTGTGTGGCTCCGGCCGGGGACACCGACCTGCTGATCCGGGTGGCCGCCAAGGACCCGGATGACCTTTACCGCGTCAGCGAGGTCATCCGGCTGTGCCCGGGCATCACCCGCACTTCGACCTCGATGATCCTGCGCGACGTGATCCCCTACCGCACCACCGCCATGCTCAAGCACGACACCGCCACCAAGTAGCCGCGAGTCTTCCGGCTGCCCTGCCGGGCCTAGTTCACCGCAGCTTCTTCAGGCACATCCGCCCGCAATTCGCTGATGCGCCGGCGCAGGTGCCCGGCATGCTGTTGGATTGTTTCTTCCCGGTCATCAAGCTGAACCATCACGTGTGCCCCCACCGTCAGCGTCAGCAGCTCATCGGCCACCGTTGACGGGTCCCACCGGCTGTGCAGCTGCCCGAGGCTCACCGCCTGATGCAGGTACATCACGGCCAGGTTGCGCCAGGGACTGAGGTTGCGCAGGAATGCCTTGCTCAGTTCCAGGTTGCCAATGGACTGCTCCCAAAAGGTCAGCAGCACCCGGGCCAGTTCCTTGTTGTCCTGCCGGTCGGGCAGGGTCTGCTCGAAGATCGCCGAGACCGCGTCCATCCCCTGCAGCCCGGAGACAGTGCGCTGCAGACGCTCAACCAGGACCGCGGTGGCGTACTGGCTGGTGGCCATCAGGATCTCGTCCTTGCCCTCGAAGTATCGTTTGAGGGCACCATTGGCGTACCCGGCGGCCGCCGCGATCTCGCGCATGGTCGCCGCCCGGAAGCCGCCGTCGATGATCAGCTTTTTGGTGGCCAGCACGATTTCCAGGCGCCGCTGATCATGGTCGATAATTTTCGGCACCAAGTACCTCCTCGGGCTGAAGTTCAGCGTCGGGGTTTCCAGCTGGGAATTTCATGAGTGCAGTCCTCGTTCCCAGGGAACCTGTGATAGCGGGCCACACCAGCTTACTGAGCGTTGGGGTTAACTACCAGATTTTACCGGCTGCATCTTGGGTCCGGCCAACAGTGTCCGATTGCTGAGCACGCAAACCAAGCTGAGCACGCACAGCACCCCCAACAGGAGGATGAAATACAGCGGGTCGGCGAACAGCCGCCACAGTGAGAGCAGCGTGGGAATCAGGAAGCCGATGTAGCACACCGAGTAAAACCGTCCAGTCAACTTGCCCACCTCGCCGGAACCGGCCAACGCCAGCACCTGGCCCAGCCCACCCAGCAGCAGGATCCCGTTCGCGCAGCCGGCCAGCACCGAGGCCACCAGGCCCAGGGCGGTGGAACCGGTCAACGCCACGGGGATCATCACCAGGTAGGTGGTGATCGCGGTCAGCAGTCCAATGATCAGCAGCCTTGCCGTTCCCGGCCGGTCCCAGCGCCGGGCAAAGGGCTGGATCAGGGCCCCCAGGCCCATGGTGACCGCCACGGTGATGGTGGAGAACAACAGGCTCGCCCCGGCACCCCTACCGGTCAGCGCCGGGACCACCGCGAAGCCACTGGTGGCCAGGCCAAAGACCCAGGGGGCCATGGGCAGTACCAGGCGGTTGAAAATCTTCAGGCCCTGCGCGCTGGTGCCCTGCACCGCCTGCTGCACCGGTTCCGGCCGGGGAGTGCCGGGTTGGAAGGCAATGAGCACCAGCCAGGCTGCGGCCGTGATCGCGTGCACCAGGTAGGCCAGTTCCGGGTTCCAGGTCGCCCCCACCAGGGCACCGGAGATCACCGGACCGACCGCGAAGCCCAGCGACGTGCACAGTCCGGCGCGCACCGCACCGCTGGCCCCGGGGCTGACCTCCTTGATCCAGCTGGTCACCGCAACCATGGCCAGGCCCATGCCCACCCCGGTCAGCACCCGGCCGGCATGCAGCCACACCTCGGCCTGGGCGCCGAGCATCAGCAGCACCGATCCCCCAATCGAGGCGATCAGCGCCAGCAGGGTGAAGGGCTTGCGTCCCAGCCGGTCCGCCCAGGAACCGGCGAACACCAGCATCGGCAGCAGACCCACCACGTAGCTGGCCAGCACCAGGAACGCGGCCACCTCGCTCAGCTCGCGGTGCTGCTGGTACCAGCCGATCAGGGAGACGTACTGGTTGGCGCACCAGCCGGTGAGCACCAGACAAATTCCGGGGAACCACCAGGAGCCGGCGCGCTGCGTCCGGATGGCCGCGGTAACCGCCGTGATGCTACTGCCCCAGGTCGTAGCTCAGCGAGCGGACCCGCTCGGCGATCTCGTCACGGATCCGGCGCATCCGCTCGGCCCCGGTGTAGCCCTCGTCGCTGGGTTCGGAAAGGATCCAGCGTTCGGTGCGCACCGAGGAGTCGAACGTCGGCTGCGCCTCGCTGCCCAGGATCACCACCCGGTCCACGGTGGCCACCACCTGCGGGTCGATGGCCTTGGGTGTTCCGGCGGACATGTCCGCCCCGGTTTCGGCGATCACCTGCACCGATTCGGGGTTGATGCCCCCGCCCGGGTTGGTCCCTGCGGAGTAGGCGGTGATCTTCCCGTCGGAGAAGTGCTCCATCAGCGCGGCGGCCATCTGGGATTTGCCGGCGTTGCGCGAGCAGATGAACAGTACTGAGTTACCCATGCAGTCATTCAACCACCCCAACGAACAATAGCGGCAACCCGCCGTCCAATTGTTATGCCGTGGCCATGGTGGCCGTCCGGCGCAACAACCTGGCGGGTGCCGCTATTGCGTGGGGGGTGCTAGCGCTTGGTCTTGATCGTCTCCCCGCGGAAGAACGCCGGGTGCTTGACGCGCATGACCAGCATGATCACCACGCCCAGGGCCAGCACGCCGACCCCGAGGATGAACACCATGCCCACCCCGCCAATCGAGGAGCCCGAACCGTAGGCGGGGTCCATGGAGTCGATGCAGGTGCGCACGAACATCACCAGCAGCACCACGCCGCCGATCAGCGGAGCCAGGAACTTGAACAGGATGTTGCGCACCGAGTCGAACAGTTCGGTGCGGAAGTACCACACGCAGGCCAGCGCGGTCAGCCCGTAGTAGAAGCAGATCATCATGCCCAGTGCGGTAATGGTGTCCCACAGCGCGTTCTCGGACAGGATGCGGGTCACCACGTAGAACCCGGCCGCGGCCACGGCCGCGGTGACGGTGGCCACCGACGGGGACATGAAGCGCGGGGAGATCCGCGCGTACTTCTCCGGCAGCGCCTTGTAGTAGCCCATGGACAGGATGGTGCGCGCCGGGGAGACCAGGGTGGACTGCAGCGAGGCGGCGGAGGAGGAGAGGATCGCCAGGCTCATCAGGATGGCCAGCGGACCCATCACCGGCCCGGAGAGCACCGCGAAGATCGATTCCTGGTTCTCCGGGTTGCCGGCGCCCAGGCCCTCGGTTCCGATGCCGGCGTAGTAGATCACGCCCAGGGACACGGCCATGTACAGGGCGATGATGATCAGCACCGTCAAGGTGGCCGCGCGCCCCGGAACCTTCTCCGGATCGGTGGTCTCCTCGTTCATGGTCAAGGTGACGTCCCAGCCCCAGAAGATGAAGATGGACAGGCTCACGCCCGCGGCAAAGGCGGTGAAGGACTCCACCGCGGCCGGGTTGAACATCTCCAGGGTGATCGGCGTGCGGTCAAAGGGCTCGGGGTTGGTGAAGCACATGATCGCGAACAACAGCAGCACCGCCACCTGGAAGCCCACCAGCACGTACTGGAACGCCTTGGTGGCGTTCAGCCCGCGGTAGGAGATCCAGGTCGCGACCGCCACGAACACCAAGGTGGTGGGAATGTTGATCCACAGGTTGCGGGTCAGCTCCGCGATCCATTCCTGCCCGGTCAGCTGCGCGATGAGCAGGTAGAAGAAGTCCACCGCCACGGCCGCCAGGTTGGAGAGCACAATCACCGTCGCGGCGATCAGCCCCCAGCCGCCCATCCAGCCGATCAGCGGACCAAACGCGCGGGTGGCCCAGGTGAAGCTGGTGCCCGAATCGGGCATCACATTGTTCAGCTCCCGGTAGCCCAGCGCCACCAGCAGCATGGGCAGGAACCCGGCCAGGAAGATGGCCGGCAGGTTCGTGCCCACCTCGGCCACCGTCGGGCCCAGGGCTGCGGTGAGCGTGTAGGCGGGGGCGATACAGGAAATGCCGATCACCACGGTGCCCAGCACGCCCACGGTGCCCTTGCTCAGGCCCTTTTCATGCAGGCCACTATCGGACCCCGGCGGGTGCTCCCGCTGCACATCGTTAGACATCTACGGTTCCTTGCTCGTCGTTGAGGTGTACATCCCGGGCAGCTGGGTGCGCGGGCAGGAATGGAAGGCGCTACCGGCCCGACCCGCCGCTGCGGTGTGGAACCACCGCCATCGGCACGGGCAGGTGGCGCAGCATGCGCTGGGCCTTGGAGCCCAGGAACAACCGGCGCGGCGGGGCCAGACGGGAGGAGCCGAAGACGGCCAGTTCCCCGTCCAGCCAGCCGATGGAGGCGATCGCCTCATCGATGCTGGCCCCGGTGACCACTTCCGGCTCCACGTGCTCGCCCAGCCCGCTGGTCAGCTCGTCGAGCTGTTGGCGGGTGGCGCGCAGCACCGGGCTGTCTTCCCCGGCCTGCTCCTGGCTGGTCACCAGCGTGGCCACGCGCAGCCCCATGCCCAGGCGTTCGGCGCTGCGCACCGCCTGGTCGATGACCTCCCCGGCCCCGGGCAGGTCCCCGACGAAGGCGGTGATCCGCGAGATCCTGCCCTTGGCCTGGCGCAGCGCGGCCACCCCGCGCGGGTTGGACATCAGCACCGGCACCGGTGAGGCGTGCAGCAGGCTGGTGGCCACCGCGCCGGGGGCGAAGAACCCGGCCTTGTGGCGGCTGCGCCCGCCGAGCACGATCGCCTCGGCCCCGGTCTCGGCAGCCAGCTCGATCAGCCCGTGCGCCACCGAGGAGACGGTGCGGGCGGTGACCCGGGCGCTGATGCCCTCCGGCACCAGCGCCAGCGCCTGCTCGGCCCAGCGGTCCGCCTGGGCGGAGAGCACGGTGTGGTACCCGTGGTCCCCTCCCGGGTAGGTGGCCTGGAAGGGGGTGTCCTCCGGCAGCACCATGGCCAGTTCCAGCGAATCGACCGCGCGGTCGCTGATCAGCGCGCAGGCCAGCTCGATGGCCTCGGCCCCGCGCTCGTCTGCGGTGTAGCCGATCAGCAGTTTCATGCGCCGACCTTGTTGCCGGCCACGAAGGAGTCCACCCCGTCGTAGTTCCGGTCGTACTCGGTGCCCTCCAGGGCGGCCACGATGCGCGCGGCGGTGCGACGGCCCATGCGCACGGCCCCGTCCACGTGCTGGTAGCCCTCTCCGGCCAGGTCGGAGGAGGAGAAGTAGATTGGGCCGACGTTATCGTTCTGTGCCGGGCCGAAGCGGTACAGCCCGCCCAGGTCATAGCTGGTGGCGTAGGCCCCGCGGGTCCATTCCTCGCTGCCGAAGTCGGAGAGGTAGAAGACCTTGGGCTCCAGGGCCTTGGGGCCCAGGTACTCGGCCATGGCCTTGAGGATGTGCTGCTTGCGTTCGCCCTCGTTGAGGGCGAAGACCTCATCGGCCTTCACGTCGGAGACGAAACCGACCAGGGTGCCGGTGCTCTCCCCGTGGTAGGTGTTGTCGTAGATTTCCTGGACCAGGCTGGTCGGGCCGAAGCAGGTGCCCGACAGTCCCTCTTCACGCCAGAACGGGGTGTCGTAGACGGCGTGCACCTTGATGACCAGGCCCATGGACTGGTGCTGGTGGGTGATGTGCTGCTTGCGCGGCAGCGGCGGCTCGTAGCTGATGCGCGAGTACAGGTTCGGCGGGATGGCCAGGATCACCTTGCGGGCCTTGACGCTCAGGTCCTTGCCGTGGGCGGTGACCCCGTCCTCGGACCATTCCAGGCGCAGCACCGGGTTGTCCAGGAACAGCACGCCCTCCTCCAGGCGTGCGGCCAGGGCCTTGGAGACTCCCTGCATGGTGCCCACGATGCGGCGGTCCAGGATGAAGTCCTCATCGACCAGGTTGTCGAAGGAGCCGGCCGAGGCGGCCATCAGCACGGCCTGCAGCGCGGAGAAGGTGTGGGCCGGCTTGGTGAGCATGCCGCCGGCGATGAACAGCCCCACGTTCTGGCAGGCGACCTCGTCATCGCTGTGCTGGGCCAGGAAGTGGTGGAAGGAGATCTTGTCCAGCTCCTGGGCCTGGGGGTGGTTCCACGGGTGGTCCGGATCCATCTGGGCGGAAAGGTCGTTGAGCAGCCCGATCAGCTTGTTCATCTCGGCCACGGTGGATTCGGCGACCGGGAAGTCCTCGCCCTCATAGCGGATGGACTCGCCCTCGGCGGTGCGGTAGACGCTCTTGCCCTGCTTGTGGCGCTCGAAGGTTTCCAGGCCCAGCTCACCGATCAGCGAGTACAGGGCGGTCTGGTCCGGGCTGATCCACTGCCCGCCGATCTCGATGGTCGCCCCGTCCATGGTCTCGGTCCAGGTGCGCCCGCCCACGCGGTCGCGGGCCTCGAGCACGGCCACGGACTTGCCGGCCTTCTGCAGTTCGTAGGCCGCGGTCAGCCCGGAAGGTCCCGCTCC
Organism: Glutamicibacter sp. BSL13; assembly: GCF_052928425.1. Taxonomy (NCBI): domain Bacteria; kingdom Bacillati; phylum Actinomycetota; class Actinomycetes; order Micrococcales; family Micrococcaceae; genus Glutamicibacter; species Glutamicibacter sp. BSL13. The sequence continues at coordinate 26,619 of NZ_JAVGCZ010000020.1, read as the reverse complement.
AACGATGACAACGTCGCGTTCCAGCTGTTTCATGATCGATCTCTCCTGAAGACTATAAAATGAACATGATTCATTTACGCATTAAAGCATAGAATGTTTTCAGGCAAATGTGAAGCAGACCACGTCAGGGGAGACATTTCATGGGCACGACGGCACCGCGGCGCGCTGGCCGACCACGCACGGCCATCCTGGACCGGGCACGGATCACCCAGCACGCCATGGGCGTGGTTCTTGAGTCAGGCTACGAGTCTCTGACCATGCAGCGCCTGGCCCGATCTCTGGGGGTCTCCCCCTCGGCGCTGTACAACCACGTCTCCTCCAAGAACGACCTGTTGCAATGGATTCAGGAAACGGTGATGGATGAGGTGGACCGGGACTGCTTTGACACGATGGAGCTGGGCGCGGCCCTGGAAACCTGGGCGGTGAGCTACCGGTCGGTGTTTGCCCGGCATGTCCCGCTCATCCCGGTGATCGCGGTGCTGCCGGTGGCTGATTCCCCGAACACCCTGACCATGTATGAACGGGTGGCGCGGGCGTTGCATGAGCACGGGGTGCCCCAGGAGCAGATCGTGCCGATCATCGTGGCGCTGGAGTCCTTCATTTTCGGCTCGGCCATCGACACCTCGGCGCCTGCGGACATCTTCGACCCCGGAGAGCATCAGGCCAGCGCGCAGTTCTTTAGTCGCTCGCTGGATGCCCAGCAGGCCACGGGACGGCGCAACTCGGATGACGCCTTTACGATCGGCCTGCGCGCGATGATCACCGGTCTGCTGAAGGGAAGGTAGACATGCAGGAACAGAAACCGCACTGGATTCAGCGCATCACCATCAAGCAGTGGAGCGCGGTGACATTGACCGTGATCGCGCTGGTCTTCATCCTGCAGAACCTCTACCGGGTCCGCGTGCAGCTGTTGTTCTTCCACACCAGCGCACCGCTGTGGGCGGTCATGCTTGGCACGCTGGTGGTCGGCTACTTGATCGGGCGCTTCTCCACCCGGCGGTGACCCGGCCAAGGCGGATGGGCTAGAACCTCCCGGACTCGACGCTATTCGTCGAGGATGGCCCACTCCCCCACGGCTTCGTTGTTCGAATCGAACACGTCCTCCTGGGCGCCGGCCTCCATGGGATACAGCTCCAGGTTCTTCGCCCAGTGCCGCAAGATCTCCTGCAGCTCCTCACGGGGCTTGAGCTGCATGGTTTCCGTGTCGAAATTTACCTCTAGGACGAAACGCATCAGGAACTTCCAATCTCTCGGATTGTGGTCATCCTATGCCTTCGTGCGCTGAAAAAGCGAGAAACGCACACGTGAGTCGCGCAATGGCCTTCAGGGGCAGCGGCGGGCATGAAAAAAGCGGGACCATTGGTCCCGCGATTTTTCTCCCCGCCCACGGCGATCGCCGTGGCCTTTACATTGGGTAGTAGCTGTAGGCCGCCGACAAATTGTCCAGCAGCTCACTGCCTCCGACCTTGTAGGCCAGCAACAGCAGCCCGCCAAAGACTGCGCCGGTGAAGGCGCTGAAGCCCAGCGACAGCTTCGCCAGCGAGCGAACTTCCTTGCGGCTCACGGCGGCTTCGTCGTTCAGGTAGGTCTGCACGCTCTGCCCGAAGGTGGCTGCCGGAGTCAACGCCGGCACGCCCAGCACGTTGGCGGCGGTGTCAGTGGCCCCGTCCCGCAGGTACGCCACGGTCTGGCGGTTCTTGCGGTCCTGGCGCAGCTTTACGATGTTCGATCCGTGACGGGCCAAGAGGATGTCTTCACCGAGTGGGATCGTACTCATAATCGCTGCTCCTTAGAAAATTGTCGGGGTGTTATTTACAAGCTAACAGCCTTTTTTGACCCCTTAATACAAAACCCCGCTATTCGTTCACAACCTCACATGCCAATGTGAGCGGAACCGCATGATTCCGGGGCAAACCGGTGACCTGGGGCACCTCACGCACCGCCGCGAAAGGATCTGGAGGCGGCCAAAACAAATGTTGTTGAACTTTTAACCAAACGTTTTTACCACGTTCGTTTAGTTCAGCGAAGGCAATGCTGTGGCAGGCGTCGGCCGCGGGTCGCTGCGCGGAAGGTCTTGCCGCCGCGCGACTGTCGGTCGCCAAGCGGTGCGCCGGATGCCGGGCAGCGCATGGCAAAGGGTCCACAGCCTTCGCTGCGGACCCTTTGCGGTCTCTTGCTGTATTTCTAGGCGCCGCTACGCTGTCTTGGGCTTGCCGCTGCGTGCCTCGTGGCGCGCATGCTTCACCTGCGCGCGCAGCTCGTCATTGCTCACTGCCGGATCCACGCGCAACCCCAACTGCTGGGCCTTGGCCAGCAGGTCCTCGCGGATCTCAGTGGCGTGCGTACGCCGGTAGCCCACGACCAGGACAGCACTGATGATTCCCAGCGCCACAATGGTCAATAATGCGGTCAGTACCAACACGTCAAATTGCTGCATCTGCCATCCTCCTTCCAATCTCCCACTAGCTTCAACAACCGCAACCATCGATACATTCCCAAAACATGCCTAGTCACAACGGCAAGAGGGAAAACCCTGGAGCGGCAGAATCCAAAGAGGGGATTAACAATCCTAGCAAGAATATTCGAATAAAGCATACTTTGTGTTCAATTACGCTTTGGAGACGGAGCTAGCCAGTACTGCACGGGAGGCGCCCAGGGAGGCGCCCAGGCTTTTATCGGTAAACCACCGGCGAAGGAACGGTCAGGCTTCGACAGCTTGATGCCGGTTCACGGACGAGCTTCCTAACCCCTGGCGTCATGCCACCTTGTGAACGTCCTGGCCAGGCGGTAGCGTCCACAGTAGGTCCTGAAAGCCGGGACAACGAAGACCAACCACGTCGGAGGGCCGGCGGGCCCAGGGCCTGCCGCGAAGACAGAAACTGTCGCCGATCACGAAGGAGTCGGATCATGGCTGAAAAGCGTCGTGTCGTAATTGTCGGGGGTCACGGAAAGGTGGCCCTGCTCGCTGCCCCGCGGCTCGTCCGGGAGGGGTTCGAGGTCCATTCGCTGATCCGCAATCCGGAACACATCACCGATATCCGTGCGGTGGGTGCCACCCCGGTGGAAGTTGATATTGAAACCGCCAGTGCCGAAGAACTGGCCAAGACCTTTACCGGAGCCGATGCCGTCGTGTTCTCGGCCGGTGCTGGCGGCGGAGATCCCGAGCGCACCAACGCCGTGGACTATGAGGCGGCGGTGCGCACCATGCAAGCCGCCAAGCAGGCCGGAGTCAACCGCTATGTCATGGTCTCCTACGCGCGCGCCCTGGTGGACGTCGACAACCTGGACCCGAAGGATTCGTTCTACCCTTATGCCAAGGCCAAGCACGACGCGGATGAGTACCTGCGCGGCACGAGCCTGGAGTACACCATCCTGGGGCCCGGCGCCCTCACCCTGGAGCCGGCTACAAAGAAGCTGCGCCTGGCCGACAGCCGCGGCCGCATTTCCGGGCACGAACCGGCGGGCACCGAGGGGCGCACCGCCCGGGAAAACGTTGCGGAAATGATCGCGTACGTGCTGGCCCACAATGCCGGAATCCGCCAGACCGTGAATTTCTTTGACGGAGACACCCCGATGAGCAAGATCGTCTCCTAACGCTCAACGGACTTCAGTGGCCGGTTCCCAAGGCCTGAGCAACGAAACGTCCAGGGATGCACCGTGGTGCGGCCCTGGACGTTTTGCTGCGGGACTTCAGTATTCGGCGCTGCCGTGGCTGTGCTCAAAGACCAGTGAGGTCTGGGTGGTCGCCACGGCCGGGTTCGAGGACAGGTAGTCGAGCACGAACTGGCGCACGTCCGCGGAGTTGCGCACCGCCACGTGCAGCACGAAATCGTCGGCGCCGCCCAGGAAGAACAGCTGACGCACTCCGGGCTTGGCCTGCATGTCCTGGGCGAAGGTCGACATCAGGTGCCGGGCGCCGGGACGGATGCGAACGAAGATCAGCGCCTCCAGCTCTCGTCCGAGCACCTGTGGATCCACCTCGATGGTGAACCGGGAAATCACGCCGGTATCACGCAGCTGATTCAGCCGGGCCAGGCAGGTCGAGGGGGCGATGCCCAGCTCCTCGGCCAGGGAGTTGTTCGTGCGGCGGGAGTTCTCCGACAGCAGCCTGAGCAGTTTACGGTCCAGCTCATCGAGCTGCGCACGCTTGATCTCGGCCGAGACCGGATTATTCACCACTGTCGCACCTGCTTTCCCCTGGTTCGGCACTTGGGCGCCGGCCTGCAGTGCCGATACCTGCACCTTTGACTGACGTTGTGATTCACCATCATAGGTCTCACTTGATTTCTTCCGGGCCTATTACCCGGCGGGCGCGCTTCCTGCGACGCAGGATCAGCCACAGCGCCATGGCCAGCAGCACCACGATGCCCACCAGCCACGGCCAGTCCAGCGCGATCCACGCATAGATGAACGCCAGGCCCACGGTGGTGTACACCAACGCCCAGATCAGACAGCCGACAATCACCGCCGGCAGGTAGCGCCGCAGCGGCATCCGGGTGATTCCGGCGGTCGCGTTCACCGCCGTCTGCACCCCCACGGTCAAGAAGCTCAGCGGCACGGCGAAGACGCCCCACCGGGCCAGCAGGGCCTGGGACTTGAGGTAGATCGGGCCGCGCAGCACCCGCTGGAAACGCGTCTGCTTCACCCCCGCGGCGATGCTGCGCCCGACCCAGTAGGTGGTGTTCGCGCGGATCATCGCCCCAAGGAAGAAGAACAGGTACGTCACCAGGTAGGGCGCGTCCTCGATCCACTGCATCATGGCAACGCGCCTACGGAACCATCTTGATGCGGCGCACCAGCAGTCCGCCGGCCACGCTGACCACGGCGGCGCAGACAAACAGGGTGGGGTACCCGCCCAGCCAGCTCACCGCGATCCAGGCGATCAGGGGCGCGAAGACCTGCGGCAGGGAGTTGGCGATGTTGATGACGCCCAGGTCCTTGGCCCGGGAATCGGCGTGCGGCAGCACCTGGGTCAGCAGCGCGTAGTCCACCGCCAGGAAGGAGCCGAATCCCAGTCCGAGCAGCACCGCTCCGCCGATCGCCACCGGGAAGGAGGGGGCCACGGCCATGACCAGCGCCGCGGCGGCCACAATCAGGGAGGAGATCACCACGTAGCGCTTGCGCTTGCCGTCCCGGTCGGAGAGCTTGCCGGCCACCACCGAGGAGAGGATCACAAAACCGGCGTAGATGCTGCTGAGCACCAGCACCCCGGCGGCCGGATCGGGATGATTCAGCCCATCCTGCAGGAAGTACAGCAGGTAGACCAGGATCAGCTGGCTGGAAAGGTAAAGCAGGAAGCGGGTCAGCCAGGCCCAGCCGAAGTCCGGGTAGCGGACCGGGTTGATCCAGAAGCTGCGCAGGAAGCTGCCCCAGGCGAACTCCTCGCGGGCGCTGGCCGGCAGCACCACGTCCTGGCGCAGCAGCACGAAGGGCACCGAGCACAGGGCAATCACCACCGCGACGATCGCGTAGCCGAACACCAGGTCGCTGGCGGCGACCATGCCGATGCCGGCGCCCACCAGGATGCCCAGGGTCTGGGCCAGGGCGATCAGCCCACCCACGGTGCCGCGCTGGGCGACCGGGACCTTGTCCGGCACGACGGCGAGCACCGCGGCCAGCGCGGCGTTGCCCGCGGCCTGCATCAGTGCCCAGCCCAGCACCAGCACCGTGACGGTCTGTGCGGTGGACATCAGCAGCAGGGCCAGCGCACCGCCCAGGGTGCCGGCCACGATCCAGGGGACGCGGCGGCCAAAGCGGGAGGTGGTTCGGTCGCTGAGGGCGCCGAACAACGGGTTCGCGATCATCGAGACGACCGCGCCCACGCCGGTCACCAGCGACAGGGTGGCGTTTTTCTGCTGCGGGGAGATCGCCTCGGAGTGCAGTCCCAGCAACACCTGGATGGGTGCGAAGAAGCCGACGTTGATGCCGATGTGCACAATCAGTACCGCGGCGATCCAGCCGACGCCCACGCGAGCGGTGGGGGTCCGGAGTGCTTCGACTGCCTTGTTAGATTCCATGCTGCTGCGTACCCGCCTACCGTTTGCGACCCAGATTGCGCGGAGTGATCCCCGGATCTTCCAGGTCGGTGATGGGAGGGGTGATCTCCTGTTCAATCAATTTTCGCACGGCCCGGCCCATCAGCCCGCCATCGACCATGGAGGCGGCCACCAGGCGGTCCTGCCCATCCAGACCGAAGAGCACCTGAATCTTGCCCTGCCGGGTGTGGCGGGCCACGGTGCGCGCCACCGCGGTGAAGTCCCCGACGACTTCCACGTGGGATTCGTGGCGGTCGGACCAGAACCAGGGCACCTTGCGCCGTGGGGCGCCGGTGCCCATGATCGTTGCGGCGGCGAGCGCAGCATCCTCATTGGCCCGGTCCCAGTGGCGCAGGGGGCGGGCCCCGGCCTCGCGGGCCACATCCCCGATCGCCAGCACCTGGGGGACGCTGGTGCGCATGCCCGCGTCCACGATGATGCCGTTGTGCGTTTCCAGGCCCAGGGTGTCGGCCAGGGTGAGGTTCGGCTCCACCCCGATCGCGGCCACCACGATGTCGGCCTCGATGCTCTCCTGATTGACCTCGACGCTGTTTTCGGTGATCCGTTCGGCCATCCCGGTCACCACCCGGATCCCGTTCAGCCGATGGTCCTCGTGCAGCTGGCGGGCCATGGGTTCGCCAAAGGCGGTGACCAGCGGCACCTGCTGGTTGCTGATCAAGGTGACCATGGCACCGAACTGTCGGGCCGCGGCGGCGAATTCGGCCCCAATGAGCCCGGCACCGATGACCACCACCTGGGTTCCGAAGGCGCGGAAGGACAACTTCTGTGACAGGTCCTCGGCGTCCTTGGCCGTATGGATCACCCGGGCATGTTCGGCCCCGGGCACCTGCAGTCTCCTTGGTGTGGTTCCGGTGGCCAGCACCAGCCAGTCCTGTTCGGATTCCGGTGTCTGGACCTGGTCAATGCGCTGCGGCTGCAGCTGCACCGAATGCTCAATAAACCATGCAGGGGGTGCGAGGTTGACCCGTTCCAGCGTCTTGCTCAGGGGCGGGCGGTCGTAGGGCAGCCCCTCCGGATCGCTGAGCGTGATGTTTCCGGCATAGCCCGCCTGAACCAGCGTGTGGGCCAGGGAGAAACCGGCGACCCCGGCCCCGACGATATGCACTGAACCCATTTAGAAGTGCAGCTCCAGCATCCCGTCGATGACCTCCACCTTGTAGGTGCGCGCATCAACATAGGCTGGCAGGCACATGACCTTGCCGGTCTTGAGGTTAAACCGGGAAGCGTGCAGCGGGCATTCGACTTCGCAGTCTTCAATCCATCCTTCGGACAGGGAGGCGACTTCGTGGGTGCACTCATCCTGCAGGGCGTAGAAGTTGCCGTCCTCGGCATGGAAGATGGCGATGTCCTCCTTGGCTCCGCTGTCATCGGATTCGACCTTCAGCGCCTCACCGACCGGAATCATGTCGACTGGACCCACCGTGTAGCTCACTGCTTCTCCTTCGGTTCTAAAATTAGTCTTTCTCATCTTGTCACCTTCTGCGGACGCTCACGTAGTATCTCGGTCACGTCCTGCTGGCCGTAGCCCTGGGCCAGCGATTCCGGCTTTGGCGTAGGAAGCCCGAACTGAGCGGGTAAATCATGGCTGGGGTGTGCGCCCGCCTAGAATGATTCCATGCATGACGAAGAACTTTTCATCACGGTGGAAAGAGAGTTCACCACGACCTTGTTGCGCGCCCGCCAGACCCTGATGCGGCGCGCCAAAGCGATCCACCCGGAGCTGCAGGCCCCTGGTTACCGCATCCTGTCGATCCTGGTGCATCACGATTCTCAGCAGCAGGGGTTCCTTGCCGAATCGCTGCAGCTGGACAAGGCCACGATTTCCCGGCTGGTCAAGCAGTTGGAGAGCCAGGGACTGATCACCCGGACCGCGGATCCCAAGGATGGCCGGGCCCAGCTGGTGTCCATCACCGATCGGGCACGTGACGCCTGGTACGTCAGCGGCCAGGCGCAGCGCCAGCGCCTGCGGGACAAGCTGGAGGACTGGTCCACCGAGGACGTGCAACGTTTCGCCGATCTGCTGCACCGTTTGAACGACAACTCCGACCCCGCCGACGCCGGTTAACCGCAGCCGCAGTCAAAGGGTGCGCAGCGTGGTGCCGCTTGCCATGAGGGCCGGGGTGCTGCTGGACGCAATACCTGATTTGCCAGCCGTTTCTGTTTCCGTTGTGTCCCGCCCCATTTTGATACGGCTGCGATGTTCGGCACCGTCCTGCTGCGACTAGGATTTACCTCATCATCGCTGACGTTCCTCTCGGGAACCCACACAAGGGACACCGCACATGCGCTCCACTGGCACGCTCATTCTGTCTGCCCTACTATTCCTGGCCTTCGTGTTCATACCTGCTGTCCCAACGTTGGCTAGCACGACCTCGGATGATGTCACCCCGCCAGAAATCATTGAGATCACCATCGACAAACCAGTGCTCAAGCCAGGTGATACCGGTACCTATACCGTCCGGCTGAAGGACGATAACCCACCAACGGCAGATAGCTACCTTAGCTGGTCACCCCAGTCCCCACAATTTGGCTGGACGTTCGAAACCAGCAAGAAGCTGCATGACGGACGGATAGTGCCCGGAAGCTTAGGGACCGATGCTTCGGGCGTCACGTCTTTCCAGCTTCAATTTCAAGTACTGTCGGACGCCCCCTATGGTCATTACGACAATTCCAGTTCGATGACCATTTCTGACTCAATCGGGAACTATACGTTCGGAACAGCCCCCTCCTTTGACGTTAACGACCCTCTGCACCAGATCGACAATGAGCCGTCGATCGCCGGGAAGAAGACCGTCGGGCAGACGATCAGCGCATCCATCAATGCCCCCGGTGCCCGCACCACATTCAGCTGGCATTCGCAGGCGTTCGGCAAAGATGAGGTGGTGGGCACCGGCGCGGAACTCTTCCTGCCGACGAAATGGTACTGGAACTCCATCGAATTGCGAGCCACAGCCGTCTGGCCTGACGGGAAAATGCTCACGCGGCGAGCCTGGACCGGATATCTGGAGGGCATACAAGTAGACATTGGCAAGCTTTCCTTCAGCTCGCCTCCGACGGTCGGGATGAAATCCACCGCCGTATTCACCCCGAATCCTGATTTACCGTTCCAGCTGCCCAGAACAGAGATCCTGATCAGCTCAGCGCCCGGCCCGGACATCACCACCAGCAATGGCGCGTTCACACCATTCCCTGCGGATGCCGGTAAGAATGTTAGGGCCGTGCTGCATTTCGAGCTACCCGTGGGCTACGAAGCCACCGAATTCCCCGAAGCCAGCGCCTATATCCGCCCGGGCAGCTGGCTGACCGGACCCCCGAGCATCACTGGGGTCCCAGAGGTGGGGCATACTCTAAAAGCTAAGGCTGGTCTATGGTCTGGTGAACCAGAGCTTTTTAGTTACCAGTGGCTGCGCAACGGCAAGGCCATCGAAGACGAGATATCCCCGGAATACGATGTGAAGGCCGAAGACGTCGGGACAGCGCTCACCGTGCGTGTCACGGCCAGCTGGACTCATACCGCCGATGCCTTCTCCGCTACGTCTGCTCCTGCCGCTGCTAAAAAAGGCACTTTACCTCCCTTGAAGGCCCAATTACATGGAACTGCCAGGGTCGGCCAAAGGCTTAGCGCCAGCGTCAGCGGCGGGTTTGATGGCACCAGGCTCGGCTACCAATGGCTACGCGACGGAAAAGTGATTACCTCCGCCACCAAAAGCAGCTATGAGCTTACCGCGGCGGATTACACTACGAGAATTTCGGTTAAGGTCACGGGCAGTAAGCCCGGTTTCACCACCGTGAACGCCACCAGCACCGGCCGCACCATTGAGGCCGGCACCCCGGCCAAGGGCACCATCCAGGTCACCGGTACCACCAAGGTGGGAAACACCATCAACGCCAAGACCAGCGGCTGGTCGTCCGGCAGCACACTAAGCTACCAATGGCTACGCAACGGCAAGCCGATCGCCTCGGCGACCAAAGCTAGGTACCAACTCACCGCAGCCGATCGCTCACAGAAGGTATCCGTGAAGATCACGGCACGCAAGACTGGATACGCCACCGTAAACGTCTCTAGCGCCCGTCACTCCGTCTCAGCCGGAACGATGTCCAGGGGCACCGTGGAGGTCTCCGGAACTGCCAAGGTGGGAAGAACACTCAGTGCTACGACCAACCGGTGGCCCTCCGGAGCCAAGCTCAGCTACCAATGGCTGCGCAACGGCAAGCCGATCGCTTCCGCCACTCGGGCCAGATACAAAGTGTCCAGCAAGGACCGTTCAGCAAAACTTGCAGTGAAGGTGGGTGCATCAAAACCGGGGTACACGAGCACTAGCTTTGTCACCAGTAAACAGGTGACGGCCCGGTAGGTCAGGCTATTTATCCGTCGCTCGAAAACCGCGCCACACGAATCCAGGAGTTAGTTCATCGGCGCCGCAAGAAACGCTGACAGTGAAGTGATCAAGGCTCGCTAGAAGCGGGTCTGTTGGTAGAACCAGTTGATGTGTTCCTCCAGCATGTGCGCGGCCCGTTCCCGGTTGTTGTTGGCAAACGCGCGGTGGATTGCCTTGTGCTGGCGGCGCAGCACCTTCACGATCGGCTGCCAGGTCGCATCGTCCGGGATGGCCGAGGCCACGTAGTCGCTGATCGAGTGGCGCAGGGATTCCATCATCGCCTCCACCACCGAGTTGCCGGCCATCGAGGAGAGCAGCACATGGAACTCGGCGTCAATGCGGTGGAACTCGTCGCGGGAAAGCTGCGGGTCATCCATGCGCATGATCAACACCGCGGTGCGCTCGATCACCTGTTGGGCGTGGATCGGGTCGCGCGGGGTCATCTGCGCCGCCCAGGTCTCCAGCAGGATCCGGGACTCCACGATCTCCCGGACCTGAATGCCCTTGGCCGCCACGTGCAGGCGCAGCGCCTGGGACAGCCCGGCCGAGGGGTTGGAGATGATCACCGCCCCGGAGTTCGGGCCCGAACCGGTGGAGGTGCGCACCACGCCCATCACGTCCAGGATGCGGATTGCGTCGCGCACCGAGGCCCGGGAGATCCCATGGGTTTCGGCCAGCGCCCGCTCCCCGGGCAGCTGATCGCCCAGATTCAGCTTCCCGGTTCGCAGGTCACGCTCAATGGCCTCCAGGACCACCTGGTAGGCACGCGGAGTTGGCTTTGTAGACATCAGAACCCATTTTAGTGTGTTGCGCCGTTGGCCAGGGCCACAGGCCTAGTGCGGCAGCATCCAGCTGAGCACCGGGGTGGACTGCAGGTAGACCAGCACGCACAGCACCAGCAGCATGCCCACCGACCAGCCGGCCACCTTCTTCAGGATCACCGACTCCTGGCCTTCCATCTTCACCGCGGTCGCCGCGATGGCCAGGTTCTGCGGGGAGATCAGCTTGCCGACCACGCCGCCGGAGGTGTTGGCGGCCACCAGCAGGGTCGGGTCGATGCCCGCATTGACCCCGGCGGTCTGCTGCAGCTTGGCGAACAGGGCGTTCGCGCTGGTGTCCGAGCCGGTCACCGCGGTGCCGATCCAGCCCAGGATTGGTGAGAGGAAGGCGAACGCGCCACCGGCCCCGGCCATCCAGGTGCCGATGGTGATGGTCTGCCCGGACAGGTTCATCACGTAGGCCAGGCCCAGCACCGAGAGGATGGTCAGCGCCGCGAAGCGCATGTTGTACACGGTGCGCCCGATCTCGGCGATCGCGTTGCCCACGGCGATCGGGTACTTGCCCCCGTCATCGAACTTGGAGTACACGATGGCCACGATCAGCCCGGTGATCAGCAGCAGGGTGCCGGGGGTGGAGAGCCAGTTGAAGTTGTAGATCGTCGAGGAGACCGCCTCGCCGTTGCCGTCCACGATGTTCCCGTGCAGCCCCGGCCAGCCGAACTTCACGTCGGTGGCGGCCAGCGCCGCCGGGATGTCCACGCGCAGGCGCCACAGCTTGGCCACACCGAAGATCAGGATCACCAGCACGTAGGGGAACAACGCCATCCAGGTCGCCCCCGGGCGCAGGTTGCGGTTCGCGTCCACCGGCTTGGCCAGCGCCTCGGGGGTGAGGATGCGCTCGCGGGCCTCGTCGGCGCCCTTGGGCTTCCACACCTGCAAGAAGAGCACCGCAACGCCCAGGCCCACCAGCGAGGCGACGATGTCGGTCAGTTCATAGGAGAAGTAGGTCGCGCACAGCCACTGGGCGATGGCGAAGGAAATGCCGATCACCAGGGTCACCGGAAGGGTTTGGCGCATGCTGCGCCATCCGGCGATGACCAGCACCAGCACGGTGGGGACGAACAGGGCCAGCACCGGGGACTGGTGTCCGACGGTGGCGCCGATCTCCCCGGCCGGGATCCCGGTCAGCGCACCGGCGGTGGTGATTGGGATGGCCACGGCGCCAAAGGCCACCGGGGCGGTGTTGGCGATCAGCACGGCGCTGGCCGCACGCAGCGGGGAGAGCCCCAGGGCCAGCAGCATGGTGGCGGTGATCGCCACCGGGGCACCGAACCCGGCCAGCGCCTCCAGCAGGCCGCCGAAGCAGAACGCGATCAGCACGGTCTGGATGCGCACATCCCCGCCGCCGATCACGTCAAAGACCCGGCGCAGATCCTCGAAGCGCCCGGAGACCACGGTGACCTGGTAGAGCCAGATCGCCATGACCACGATCCACACGATGGGGAAGGCGCCGAACACCACGCCCATCACCCCGGAGTTGATGGCCAGCCCCACCGGCATCTGCCAGCCAAAGATCGCCACGATGATCGCGACCAAAAGGGAGCTGAGTCCGGCATAGTGGGCCTTGACCTTAACTACGGCCAGCATGACGAAGAAGGTGAGCAGCGGGATCAGGGCGACCAGCGCGGAAATGGCCACGCTGCCGGCGATCGGCTCGGTTGATGGTGTAAACACGGTGTGGGCGTCCTTACTAGTGATGGTCAGACCACATATGGTCAGACCACCGATAATACAAGGTGAGTGCTATCACAACAAGTCTTGACGGGATCCGAAAGATGCGCCTAGTATGGTCAGACCACACAGCGAGAGAGTTATTCTTATGCGTATTGCACTCTTTGCCACCTGCATCGTCGACGCGATGTACCCGGAAACGGCCAAGTCCACGGTGAAAATCCTGGAACGCCTTGGCCATGAGGTGATCTTCCCGGCCGGCCAGGCCTGCTGCGGGCAGATGCACATGAATTCCGGCTACATGCCCGAGGCGCTGCCGGTGGTTGAAAACCATGTCCAGGCCTTCGAGCGCGCCGACTACGACGTGGCCGTGGCACCCTCCGGATCCTGCGTCTCCTCACTGAAGCACCAGCACGGCATGCTGGCCGAGCGGCTGGGCAAGCCGGACCTGAAGTCCCGCGCCGCGGAGGTCGCCGGACGCACCTACGAGCTCTCGCAGCTGCTCACCGACGTCTTGGGCATCACCAACGCCGCCGAACAGCTGGGCAGCTACTTCCCGCACAGCGTCACCTACCACCCCTCCTGCCACGGCATGCGCCTGCTGAAGCTGGGCGACCGGCAGCTGGACCTGCTCAAGTCGGTGGGCGGGATTACAGTGGAGGAGCTGCCCGAGGCAGACCAGTGCTGCGGCTTTGGCGGCACCTTCTCCATCAAGAACTCCGATGTCTCCTCGGCGATGCTGCAGGACAAGGCCCGCAACATCGCCTCCACCGGCGCCTCGCTGTGCGTCGGCGGAGACGTCTCCTGCCTGATGCACATCAGTGGCGGGCTCTCACGCAATGGCCAGAAGCCGGGCACCATGCACCTGGCCAACATCCTGGCCAGCACGAAGGAAGAGATGGTGGCACTGTGAGTCAGGTATTTTTGGGCATGCCGGCGGCCGGGGAAGGCAACCTGTTTGCCGATGAGTCCTTCCCGAAGGCCGCCCACCACGAGCTGCAGAACACCCAGCTGCGCGCGAACCTGCGCCACGCCACCCACTCCATCCGCGACAAGCGGCTGCGCGTGGTCGGCGAGCTGCCGGACTGGGAGTCGCTGCGCAACGCCGGGGAGGCGATCAAGAACCAGGCGATGGCACGGCTGGATGAGCGCCTGGAGGAGTTCGAGAAGAACTTCACCGCCCGCGGCGGCATCATCCACTGGGCCCGCGACGCGGCCGAGGCGAACCAGATCGTCACCGACCTGATCAAGCAGACCGGCTCCACCGAGGTGGTCAAGGTCAAGTCCATGGCCACCCAGGAAATCGGCTTGAACGAGCACCTGGAAACCCAGGGCATCGCCGCCTTCGAAACCGACCTGGCCGAACTGATCGTGCAGCTGGACCACGACAAGCCCAGCCACATCCTGGTCCCGGCGATCCACAAGAACCGCACCGAGGTGCGCGACATCTTCCTGCGCGAGATGCCGGATGTGGATCCGAACCTGACCAATGAGCCGGCCAAGCTGGCCGAGGCCTCGCGCAAGCACCTGCGCAAGAAGTTCCTCTCCACCAAGGTGGCGATCTCCGGGGCCAACTTCGCCCTGGCGGACACCGGCACCCTGGGCGTGGTGGAGTCCGAGGGCAACGGGCGAATGTGCCTGACCCTGCCCGAAACCCTGATCACCGTGATGGGGATCGAGAAGGTGCTGCCCTCCTGGCAGGACATCGAGGTCTTCATGCAGCTGCTGCCACGCTCCTCCACCGGGGAGCGGATGAACCCGTACACCTCGCTGTGGACCGGGGTCACCGAGAACGACGGGCCGCAGAACGTGCACCTGGTGCTGATGGACAACGGGCGCACCCGGGCGCTGTCGGACCGCTTCGGGCGCAGCGCGCTGAACTGCATCCGCTGCTCGGCGTGCATGAACGTCTGCCCGGTCTACGAACGCACCGGCGGGCACGCCTACGGCTCGACCTACCCGGGTCCGATCGGCGCGATCCTCTCCCCGCTGCTGACCGGCATCGAGGCCGAGGAAAACAACTCCCTGCCCTACGCCTCCTCACTGTGCGGCGCCTGCTTTGACGCCTGCCCGGTGAAGATCAACATCCCCGAAATCCTGGTGCACCTGCGCGGGGAGG
Source organism: Glutamicibacter sp. BSL13 (assembly GCF_052928425.1). Lineage (NCBI taxonomy): Bacteria > Bacillati > Actinomycetota > Actinomycetes > Micrococcales > Micrococcaceae > Glutamicibacter > Glutamicibacter sp. BSL13. The sequence goes on along the minus strand of NZ_JAVGCZ010000020.1, from coordinate 11,555 downwards.
ACGTGGATTCCCAGCGCGGCAAGAAGCTGCTGCCCACCCAGATGGACCTGCTGATGAAGGGCGGCTCCTGGGCGCTGGGCAAGGGCCGGAACCTGGACCTGCTGGAAAAGGGGCTGCCGCTGGGCAAGCTGGCCGCCGGCCGGGACAAGAAGATCAAGCGCCTGCCGGGCATCGCGGCGGGCTGGACCGCCAGCCGCGACATCCCGGCACCGCCAAGCAAGTCCTTCCGCGACTGGTGGAAGAGCGAGAAGGAGGGCAAATGAGCGCCAAGGAAGAGATCCTGGGCCGGATCCGCACCGCGCTGGCCGATAACCCGCACGTGGAACCGGTGGTGCGCGACTACCGCACCACCTCGCAGCTCAGCGAAACCGAGGTCATCGAGCTGCTGGTGGACCGCCTGGTGGACTACAAGGCCGGGGTGGATGTCATCGAGGCCGAGCAGATCGCCACCCACGTCGCCGCGAAGCTGGCCACCGCCCGCTCGGTGGTTTACCCGCACGGGCTGGACACCGGCTGGCTGGAGCAGCTGCCCGAGTCCATTGAGCGGCGCATCGATGCCCCGGGCCACGCCCTGGACATCCCGGTGCTCGATGAGACCAGCGCCGTGGTGACCTCCTCGGCGGTGTCCATCGCCGAGTCCGGCACCATCATCCTGGACGGCGAACCCGACCAGGGCCGCCGCGCGATCTCCCTGGTGCCCGATCACCACGTGTGCATCGTGCCGGTCTCCACGATCGTGCAGCTGCTGCCCGAGGCCATGCTGCGCATGGACGTGACCCGCCCGCAAACCTGGATTTCCGGGCCGAGCGCCACCAGCGACATCGAGCTGGAGCGCGTCGAGGGCGTGCACGGGCCGCGCACCCTGGATGTGCTGATCGTGCGCGGGCTATAGACCCCTGCGCCCCAATTCGATGGCCGGTTTCCCCGTTCCAAAATCTCCAAGGGAAGCCGGCCATTGCTTGTACGACCGTCCAATAGGCTGCGCATCGCGCGCAGAAGATTCGGCTGGTCGGGAATGCTGGATGCTCCCCTACCCCTGGTCGCGCAGGTGCTCACGTAATCCCGGGATGGAGAATTTTACCGCTCCGTGCCGGGCTGGGGGCGAAGGTCGGCCGGAAGGGATTCTCAGACACCATCAATTCTCCTATGCAGAGGTATTTATTTTGTTTATACACATCTCACATAGCAGTACATGTTTCTCCCCGCCTGTCTCGCTCCCGATCCAGGACAGCACAAAGCCGCCGGTGGCATCCGAAAGGAGATGACACCGGCGGCTGGAAACTCCAGATGCGACAAGGCATGCCGCTGCTGAAGCCTTTTGAGCCCGTGCTGGTTAGCCGTCGAGCGCCGCAGCCATCTCGTTCGGCACTCCGTCGAGCGTGACGCTGGCGGTTTTCTCACCGGTTTCCAGGTTCACCGCGTGGACCTGCTTGTTCTGCGGGTCGGCTACATAGGCGGTGTTTCCGTTCACGGTCAGCGCCGGGTGCGGATCCTGCCAGTTCGCCGGACCTTCCCACGCGTCGATCACCGGGTACTGGCCGGTGATCTTGCCGGTGGAAGGATCAAGGACGTGGATCGCGCCGTCGGTCGAGAGGATGTAGGCGTTCTCCCCTGGTCCGCGCACCACTCCGCGCCAGGTGTATTTGATGTTCTCTGGCAGGTCGAGGACCTCGTAGCTGTGCTGTTCGGTGTCGATCAGCACGACCTTCTCCAGCAGGTATCCCTCATCATCCGGATCGTTCTTGTAGTCTCCGACGATCAGCGGGCTGCTCTCCGAGACAAAGGCGTTGCCCATGCGGCCGTATTCGTCCGGTGCGGTGAACTTGTCGAAGTGCCCGTCGTGGTAGAGCAGCGCCCCGTTCTCGCAGCCGAAGACCACCGCCTCGCTGGCGGCGGTGCCCTCCCCGTGCACGCCCGGGCAGTCCTCGCTGCGGGCGATCTCGTGGCCGTGCTCGTCCAGCGCCTTCGCGCCGCTGCGCGATTCGGCGTTGCCCACGGTGGTCACCAGCGTGCCGTCGGAGAGCTTGATCGAAACCCCGTGGTGGGCTTCCTGGCCGGGTAGGACCTCGGTTTGCGGCAGGTCCTGCCCGCTGTCGGCCAGCTGCGTGGAATCGAAGATGGTGGTATCTCCGGTGCCGTCGTCAAACAGGATGGTCTTCCCGTCGTGGCGCACCACGTGGCCGGGCGTCTTGGCGGCGAAGGTGGCCTGGCGCAATTCGGGGGTCATGGTGTCGAGCACCTGGAAGCCCTTCGAGGTCGTGACCAGGACGCTGCGTCCGTCACCGGCGGCGTTCAGCCGGGTGAACGCCTCGCTGTCGAAGGTCTGCTTCACTTCCAGGCTCTGCCCGTCGAGCACCGCAATGGCGTTTTCGTAGGAGACCGCCAGCGGCGCGGTGCCGCTGGCCTGCTGCGATCCCGAAGATGCGCTGGCTTCTGGTTCGCCGCTGCCCGCGCAGCCGGTGGCGGCCAGCGCCAGCACCGCCAACGAGGAAAGCATGCCGAGGGATCGGCGATATGTCTTGTTCATGTTGTTCATTACCTTTCAAGGATGGGCTCGTCAGCTGAGCCCGCGGGTGATTCTTTCGGTATTGGCTTGCATCATTTCCAGGTAGTTGGCTGCCCCTTGCCCGGGTTCGGTCAGCGATTCGGTGAACAGCTCGATGACCTCCACCTGGACCCCGGACTCGCTGGCCAGGGCCTGCACCAGCCGGTCGGGCTGCGAGGAGTCGGCGAAAATCGCCGGGACGTTCGCCGTACGGATCGCGTCCGCCAGCTCCTTCAGGTCGGCGGCGCTGGGCGAGGCCAGCGTCGTGCCGCCGGGGATCACCGCCCCGATAACGCGGAATCCGAAGCGCTGGGCGAGATAGCCGAAGACGTGGTGGTTGGTCACCAACGCGCGTCGCTCGGCGGGGATCTGGGCGAAGGAGCTGGACATCTGCTCGTCGAGCTGGGCGACCTGGGCACGGTAGGCGGCGGTGGATTCCTCCAGCTGCCCCACGTCGATGCCCTCGATGCCGCGCAGCTCGGTTTCCAGCGCGTCGATGACATCGAGCACCCGCGCCGGGTCGGTCCAGAAGTGCGGGTCCGCCGCCGTGCTCCCAGAATCCGGGGCATAGTCGATGGCCTGAAGATGCTCCCCGGCTTCGAACAGCCAGGCACCGGAGGCCGTAGCGGTTTCCAGGTGCCGTTCCAGCCCCTCCTCCAGTCCCAGCCCGTTGGCTACCAGCAGGTCGGCGTCGCCCAGCGCGGCCGCCTGGCGCGCCGAGATTTCGAAGGAGTGCGGGTCCGCGTTCGGCTTCATCAAGGTCGTGACCTCGGCAGCGTCCCCAACCATGTTTCGGGTGACGTCTCCCAGGATATTAGTGGTGACCACGATCCTGGGCGGTTCACTCCCGCCGGCATCCGGCGTGCAGCCGGCCAGCAACAGGCCGGTGGCCAGCCCTGCTGCAGCAGCGAGACGACGGGCGAAGCGGCCGCTCACCGCCCGGTCTCCGCTATAAAGTCCGGCGCGGTCGGGGTTTCGATATGCCGGGCGATCCGCGCCCCGTCCGTAAAGGCGATTTCATGCACGGCCTTGGCCGCGGGGTCGTTGAGGTAGGCACGCTGCTGGTCCACCACGAGCTCCACGCCGGCCAGCGCCTTCTTATCGGCCATGGTCTTGGCCAGCAGGGGTTCGGAGACCTTGGCGGGCTCATTGCCCATGAGCTTCTGCACGTGGATGCGCCCCGCGGTATCAAGCGCCACCACGTGTCCGTCCTTGTCATCCACCGCGCTCACGCGCAACAGCGGAACGTCGGCCAAGATGCGCTGCCATTTGCCTTCGCGCACGTCGAGCACCCAGGCGCCGTGCTCGCCGGCCACGGCCGCGACGCTGGTGCGCCCCTTGCGGCCATCGAAGTCGGTGGCCCGCTCCCCTGCCTTGGTTCCCTTGGGGTAGGCGGCACGCTGGTACTGCGGCGCCTCATCCCCATCCCCGCCCAGGGAGACCACCAGCGCACCGTCGGCGCAGCCGATGACGAGGCCGGCCGCAGTGGTGATGGCGTCACTGGCCTGGTCGCATTCGACTTCCGTGCCGTTGACAGGTTGGCCGTCCGGGCCGTGGAAGCGCACCTGCGTCGCTTTGCCGTCCTTGCCGGGGACGCTGACCACGGCACCCTCGCCCAGCGGTGCCACGAGCCCGTCGTGCTTGCCCGTGTCGATCTCGAAGGTCGGATGCACATGCCCCTCGGCCAATTCCGCATTGTTCAGCAGCACCGCGCGGCCGGTGTCCCGGAAGAATACGCCGGTGCCGCCGGCGGTGGGCAGCGCCGAACCGGTCACCACGGCGTCTTTGCCTCCTGCCAACGTGCCCACGCTGCGTGGGGTGGCGCGGTAGTAGTGGAAATGATCGCCGTGGGCCCAGCTCCACATGCCGCTGTCAATCACCGAGAGCCCCTCGGCGGTGGAAGCGAAGACGTAGCGCCCATCGCTATACACCGAGGTGGGCGCGGGGATGGCTTCGAGGCTGCTCTCCTTGCCGTCCAGCAGGTCGGTCATGCCGGCGTTTCCGGCGGAGTCAATGGAGACGATATGCAACGGCGCTTCGGTGGTTTCCTGGGCTCCCTCGATTTCGCCGTGTCCCTCACTGCTTTCATGGTCATGGTCGTCGTGGTCGTGCTCGTCGTGGTTCGAGGATTCGCTCGGAGCCATTGACTGCTCGGCTGACGGCCCGGCGGGGGCACAGCCGGTGAGACCGGCGAGCAGCAGAGCGGTAGCGGCCAGGGGTGGGATGATGCGATTCATGGGGTTCTTTCAACTTCGTGGATTGCGGTGGGCGCAGCGGTTTCATGGTGTCGATCGGTGCTGCACAGCCGGGCAAGGCCGGCCCGCGCGACACCCGAAAATGCCGCGGCGAGGATCGCCGTGCCGGCAATTGACGCCCCGGCCGCGGTACCCAGATACCAGGAGGCGCACAGGCCCACTGCCACCGCGGCGGAGCCGAAGACGGCAGCCAGCGCCATGGTGCTGGGAATCCGGGTGGTCCAGCGGTTCGCCGCGACCACCGGGGCCAGCAACAACCCAACAACCAGCAGCGTGCCTACCGCCTGGAAGGAGGCGACCACCGCCAGGGTTACCAGCCCGACCAGCACCACCTGCGCCATCCGGGGCTTCAATCCCAGGGTGGTCGCGATGCGCTCGTCGAAGGCCGCAGCGGTGAATCTTCGGTGGAACGCGACGGCGATGACCAGCGCGGCGAGCAGCCCGAAGCACAGCACAAGCAGGTCGCCGGGGCCGATGGCAAGAATGTCCCCGAAGAGCATTGCCGTCGCGTCCGTGGCGAAACTGCGTGAATGCGAGACGATGATGACGCCGGCAGACAGCATTGCGACGAACAGCAAGCCGATGCTCGTGTCATAGGACATCCGTCCGCGTCGTTGCAGGGCGCCGATGGCAGCGCTCATGGCGACCGCGCTCACCGCGGCGCCAGCCAGCAGCGGGAGGCCAAGCACGGTGGCCAGCGCAACGCCGGGCAGCATGCCGTGGCTCAGGGCCTCCCCCAGGAAGGCCATGCCGCGCACCACAACCCAGGTGCCAGCCACCGCGCAGATGGCGGCGACCAGCACGCCGCCGGTCAGGGCGCGCAGCATGAAGTCGGTTTGCAGGGGTTCAATCAACACACAGGAGAATTTAGCGTTAATGAGAATCATTAGCAATTTGCTACGCTGGGTGCATGTCGAATCTCCCTTCTACGATCAGCGCCGCCGGCCTCTGCTTTGCCTACGCCGGCGAGGACGTGCTGCACGATGTCAGCGCCGAACTCGTGCCCGGCAGCATCCTGGGCATCGCCGGGGCCAACGGCTCGGGCAAGTCGACCCTGGTCTCAATACTGGCTGGGCTGCGGCGCCCGCGACGCGGCACGATCGAACGGCATGGACCCGTGGCTTTGGTGGTGCAGCGCGCCGCGGCACCGGGTTCGCTGCCCCTCACTGTCCAGGACGTGGTGCTCATGGGCACCTGGCGGCGCCGGCTGCCGCGGCGCGAATCGCGGCGCATGGCCGCCGAGGCACTGAGCCGGGTGCGGATGGAGGGGTTCGAGAACCGGCCTTTCGCCGCCCTGTCCGGGGGTCAGCGACAACGCGTGTTGCTGGCCCAGGCGTTGGCCCAGAACGCCCCGACACTGCTGCTCGACGAACCGGCCGCCGGGCTGGATGCGGCAAGCCGGCAGCGGATCCATCAGGTGCTGCGCGAGGAGGCTCTCCGTGGCTGCGCGGTGGCTATGGTCAGTCACGACTCTCATGAGTTGGCTATAGCAGATCAAATACTGCACTTGGAGCCTCAGGTGTAGCGCATCCAGACACCACGATGGATAAGGACGTCCATCATGACGTACTCCACTATGACGGATTCTTGTGTCCTTTTGCCTCGGTAAGTTGACGAATGCACGGTTTCTTCGGTGCCGAACTGGGCGAACTTCCGGTTGTTGCCCTCAGCCAGCTTAAAGGCCCGCAGGAGTGCGATGGCTCCAACGGGTCTCTAAACTCGCGGGACTACTCCACCAGCTTCCCGGCCGTGTCCACCTCACCGATCAGCTCACTGATCTCGGCGGGCACCGGCGGGATCGACTCGCGCACCACCCCGCCGTGCGGGGACCAGACCAGGTTCACCTGCAGCTGCGGATCCTGCTCGGGGTAGTCGCTGCGGTTGTGGCAGCCGCGGGTTTCGCGCCGTTCCAGCGCCGCCTCCAGGGTGGCCCGGGCGGAGAGCGCCGCGGATTTCAGGTCATAGGCGTGCGCCAGGTCCTGGAAGCCGGCAATGTCCGGGTGGATTCCCACGTTGGCCATCCGCGCTTCGATCTCATCCAGCCGGCGCAGCCCTTCGAGCAGGCCCGCCTCGTCACGCACCACCCCGGCGCACTCGGTCATCATGTCCCGGATCGCCCATTGCAGGGAGCGCACGTTTTCCTGTCCGTCGGCGGCCAGCAGCCGCTCCAGCTCGGCGCGGGCCCGCGTCACCGCGGCGGCCGAACGGGTGTGGGACTCAAGCCCGGCCGAATACTCGGCGGCCGCCCGGCCCACGATCCGCCCAAACACCAGCAGCTCAATCAGCGAGTTGCCGCCCAGGCGGTTCGCCCCGTGCAGGCCGCTGGAGGCCTCACCGATCGCGTAGAGCCCCTCCACGTGCGTGGAGTGGTCTTCGGGACGCACCCACACCCCACCCATGGAGTAGTGCGCGGTCGGCGCAATCTCGATGGGTTCGCGGGTGATGTCCAGCATCTGCACCTCCAGCATGGTCTGGTACACCCGCGGCAGCCGCTCCATGATCAGCTGGCGCGGCAGGTGGGAGATGTCCAGCCAGACCCCGCCCTTCTTGGTGCCGCGTCCTTCCTTGATTTCCGTGTAGGCCGCCAGCGCCACCCGGTCGCGGGTGGACAGTTCCATGCGCTGCGGGTCGTAGCGTTCCATGAACCGCTCCCCCAGCCCGTTGCGCAGGATGCCGCCCTCGCCGCGGGCTGCCTCGGAGATCAGGGTGCCGGCCGCGTTTTCCGGTTCAATGATTCCCGAGGGGTGGAACTGCACCAGCTCCGGGTCGCGCAGCCGGGCCCCGGCCTCCACCGCCAGGCGGAAGGAGTCCCCGGTGTTCTCATCGCGTCGGGAAGAGGTCCGCCGCCAGATGCGGTTGTGTCCGCCGGCGGCCAGGATCACCGCATCGGCGTGGATCAGGTAGCGGGTGCCGTTGTTCACGTCGAAGCCGTACGCGCCGAACACGCGGTTGTCATGAGTGAGGATGTCGGTGATGTACACGGTATCCAGGATGGGGACCTGCAGCTGTTCACTGCGGCGGACCAGGCTGCGCTGGATTTCCAGGCCCGTGTAGTCCCCGGCGAACGCGGTGCGGCGGAAGGTATGGGCGCCAAAGAAGCGCTGGGAGATCCGTCCGTCCTCTTCACGGGCAAAACCCATCCCGTAGCGTTCCAGGTCCGCGATGCCCTCGGCCGCTCCCTGCGCCACAATCTGCACGGTGTGCGGGTTGGCCAGGTAATAGCTTTCCTTGATGGTGTCCGCCGCATGCTGCTGCCAGCTGTCCTCGGCGTCCATGGTTCCCAGCGCGGCGTTGATGCCCCCGGCGGCCAGGGAGGTGTGGGCGTCGTGGCGGGGGCGCTTGCCCACGGCCAGCACGTCCACCCCCAGTTCGGCCAGTTCAATGGCTGCGCGCAGCCCGGATCCACCGGTGCCGATCACCAGCACGCCGGTGGAGATCTTGCGTTCCCGGATCTTGCCGGTGCCGCCGTCGAACCGGTGGCCGGTGGCGTTGTCGTTGGATTCGTTGTTCGTGGTGTCGCCGTTGTTGCCCGCGACGGAGCTGTTCATACCCATGGCTTCCACGCTAGAAACCCGGAAACCATTAGTCCAATGAATTATTTTTCTGGTTTCGATGCGTTTTTGCTATTGTCTTTTAGGCTGGAGCCATGAACCTCGACCAGCTCAAGAGTTTCCTGACCGTCGCGGACCTGGGTCACTTCACCCGGGCCGCCGAGCAGCTGCACCTGGCTCAGCCCTCGCTGAGTCGGCAGATCGCCACCCTGGAATCCGAGCTGGGATCCCAGCTTTTCCACCGCGCCCGCGGCAACATCACCCTCACCCCGGCCGGGGAAGCGCTGGTGCCGCTGGCTTCCCGGATGCTGGCCGATGCCGACCGGATCCGCCACCAGATGCAGGAGCTGGCTGGGCTGCGTGCCGGCCGGGTGCGGCTGGGTGCCCCGCCCTCGATGTGCATTTCCCTGGTCGCCATGGTGCTGGGTGAGTTCCACCGGCGCTATCCGGGAATCGAGCTGCACCTGAGCGAGGCCGGTTCGCGTCTGCTGCTGGAGCAGCTCTCGGCCGGTCAACTGGATTTGGCCCTGGTGGTGGCCTCCGAGCACGAACCGGCCGCCTTCGAGTCCCTGGATGACATTCCGCTGCTCTCGGAGGAGCTCATGGTCATTGCCGCCAACACCGGCCAGCTGCCGGCGGGGCAGGGCCCGCTGAGCCTGGCCCAGTTGGCCCCGGTGCCGCAGATCGTCTTCTCCCCCAGCTATGACCTGCGGGCAGCCACCATGCAGGCCTATCGCAGCTGCAATCTGGAACCGAACGTGGTCCTGGAGGGCGGGGAGATGGATGCGGTGCTGCGTTTCGTGCAGCTCGGCCTGGGGGTGGCGGTCGTACCGGCCACGGTGCTGCTGGACCGCAGCGAGTTCCATACCCGCCGGCTGGAGCAGCCCTCCCTGACCCGCACCATTTCCCTGGCCCACCGCAAGGATGTGGGGTTGACCCGGGCGGCGGCGGCCATGCAGCAGATGATCACCGCCACCGCCGCGCAGCTGGCCGGGCGCAGCCCCGCGATCAACGCCCTGGCCGCACCCGGTGCGCAGCGCTGACCCGCGCTTCCCACAGCTCCCCGGTCTGGGCAATCTTCTGCCCGGCGGCGTGCAGTCGTGCGGTGAGCGTTCCCGCGCCCTGCCGAACCACGCCAGCCGGCGGGCCGGGCGCCCACGTCCAGCCGAAGTTTGCGGCCAGCCCGCGCAGGTTCGCGCGGTTCACTTCGTGCAGCGCCTGCGGTTGCCCCGGCCAGCTGCCCATCACGAGCAGGCCCTCACGCAGCCCACGCTGGCTGGCCGCTTCCAGCGTCAGTTCGGTGTGGTTCAGGGTTCCCAGATCCGGTCGCGTCACCAGGACCGGCCGGGCGTGCAGTTCCCTGGCCAGGTCCGCCAAGGTCTGCTGCTGCTGCGTGAGCTTCACCAGCAGGCCGCCGGCCCCCTCCACAAGCACCACCTGATGGGTGCGGGCCAGTTCCCCCACCCGACGCACATGCTCCTGCAGACTCAGCAGTGAACCGGCGCCGCCGCTGGGACGACGCCGCGCTTCCTGGCCCAGCGCATCCAGTGGCGCCATCGCCGGGGCCAGGCGCACCCCTTCGGCCACGGTGAGCTGGGCGGGGTGCGACAGCCAGCGCGCGACCGCCTGCACGTCCCCTTCCTCGCCCGGCCCCACCCCCGTCTGGGTGGGCTTGTAGACCGCCACGCGGTGGCCGCGTTGCAGGGCGGCTGCGGCCAGGACCGCGGTGACTACGGTCTTGCCGACCTCGGTATCGGTCCCGGTGACCGCCAGGATCCTGGCGGCGTCCCCGCTCATGCCCGCACCCCGGCCGCAGCCAGCCGTGCCGGCACCGTGAGCGGGGCCTGGAAGGAGAGCAGATGCAGCCAAGGCGTTTCCGGCTCGGTCAGGGTCAGTCCCGGGAGCTGTTGCGCTGCGGTGCGCAGCACTTCCTCGGCCTGCATCCGGGCCAGCCCGGCCCCCAGGCACCGGTGAACTCCCAGTCCAAAGGCCAGCGAATCATCCTGCTCCTGGCCCAGTTGGCCTCCGGACAGCTGCAACACCAGCTGCTGGCCAGCCGAGAATTGCTCACCGCCACATACCGTGTCCCGGGCCACGACGCGCCGCCAGGTCGGCACCGAGGACTGGGCGGCCAGAACCGCACCGACCAGCTGCGCGGCGGTGTGTGGGTTGTGGGCGCACTGCTCCCAGCGGTCCCGGTCCAGTGCGGTGTGCAGGACGGTGTGGATGAGCAATGCCGTGGTCTCCTGGCCGGCGATGGTCAAAAAGTAGCTCAGCGAGCGGATCCGGTCCGTGTCCACCCCTTCCCGGTGCAGTTCGGCGTAGAGGTTTCCGTCCCCGGCGGCGATGGCCTGCAGGACGCTCTGGCGCAGCCAGGCATGGAATTGCGCGGCGGTGCGTGCCAGCTCCAGCTGGCGCTGGTGATCCGGCCACCCCCAGAACAATTCCAGTGAGTGGCGGCTGAAGCGCTTGAGCAGGTCCGCCGGCGGCACCGGCACCCCGCTCAGGCGCTGCATCACCTCTGCCGGAATCGGCGCGGCCAGCCGTGCGCTCAGGTCCACCGGTTCCCTTTCGGTCCCGGCGGCCAGATCCTCGCAGATCTCCCGCGCCCGACGCTGCACGAACCCACGTTGGGCGGCCACCTTGGCGGGGCTGAAGAACCCGGCAACGATGCGCCGCACCCGGCGGTGCTCCTGCCCGCCGGCGCTGGCCAGCACCGGTGGCAGGAAGAACTTTTCGGCCGCGAGGATCCGCAATGCGCTCGGGGCCAGGTCGATCGCGGTGAGCAGCGCATTATCCGGGGTGAACAGTTCCGGGCGCAGCAGGATCCGGCGCACCTGCCGCGGATCCTCGATGATGCGGTAGCGTTCGGTGATTTGTGGCGGGTAGGCCCGGTGCAGGTTTCCGCCCAACGGCGCCCGTCGTGTTGTCGTTGCCGGTGGGCCGGGCATGCTGGGTTCGGTGGCGAACGGGCAGCTCATGAATGCTCCTCCTGGGTGACGGTGCTGATGATGGCGTGCAGTGCCTCCTGCAGCGCAGTGGTTTCATGGTGGGCGTGCCCGGTGATGCGCAACCGGGAGATGCCATCCGGAACACTGGGCGGGCGAAAGCAGGCCACGGAAATCCCCTGCGCCGCCAGGCGTCCGGTGGCGCGGACCGCCGTGGCGGCACTGCCCATCCGCACCGAAAGGATCGGCCCGGTCC